>CASECL010000123.1 GCA_949286445.1 uncultured bacterium
AAAAAACAGTGCTATTGCACTGCACCGGGACAGAGGCGGAGAAATATTTGAAAGAAACATTGAATTGTGAAGTGATTTCCGGCGGGGGCGGAAAAGAGTACCGGTTTTAAAAAATTGACATTGAAGAAGGGAAGAGGAAAATGAAAATGCACAGCAGATTTTTTATTTCAATGGCTGCAGTTGTAATTGCTTTGGGTGTTTGCGGCTGCATGACAACAACAACCTGGGAGAAAGAGATGATGAAGAAAACAGCTACCGTAAATGATGTTCACGATTTTCTGAAGAAGACCGGTACCTATTATCTGGCCACCGTGGACGGTGATCAGCCCCGGGTGCGTCCATTCGGCACGGTTATGCTTTATGACGGAAAACTCTACATTCAGACCGGCAGGAAGAAGAATGTTTCCAAACAGATAGGAAAAAACGGCAAGGTGGAACTTTGTGCCTTTGACGGGAATTGCTGGCTGAGGCTTTCCGGTACTCTGGTGGATGACAACCGCCGGGAGGTGAAAGCTGCGATGCTGGATAATTACCCTGCGTTGAAGAAGATGTACAGTGCGGATGATGACAACACTCAGGTATTGTATTTCAAAGACGCCACCGCGGTATTCAGTTCATTCGGCGGCGAACCGGTAACGGTGAAATTCTGAAAACTGAACAGCAGTCCGGATGGAAAATAGTCTGCGGTAAATGAAAATAAAAATTTACCGTATATAATTCAGACATGGAAAAGGAAATCCGCTTTGCAGTCGCAAAAAGGTTTTTCTTTTCCATTTTTTTGGTGCCGTTTTTATTTTACGGTTGATTGCGGAATGGATGTTTTCCGGTTTGTTACGGTGGAAAAAACAGTATGGAATTAAGTTTTCAAAGTTATGGTAATGAAAAAAAGCTGATTTTCCGGAGGAATGATAAAAAAATGGTATTTTTTTTGAAAAATACTTGCGTTTTAAAAAATCATTACTATAATATATACCGTGAGAAGACGAAACAGTACAAGGTGAATTATAATGAGTAACTATGCTGAAGTAGCCAAATTGGCCGGAGTTTCTCCGACAACAGTGGCGCGGATTGTGAATAACAGACCGGGAGTACGGCCGGAAAAAATTGCATTGGTCAGAAAAGCTATGGAGGATCTCGGATATGCTCCGCCGCCTCCGGCGGTGCGGAGAGGTCCGAAGACTGCCGCACGTGAAGGTGTGCATACCAAGCGCATTGCTTATTTGCTTATTCAGATGAATGATTCAGCGATAGGCGGTATTACCTACCCCGGGGCCATGTCAAGAGCGTTGCTGCAGCATGGCATCAATTTACTTTATGTGCCGACGGAAAATAAATCCCGGCTGCCGGATATTATCAATCCCTATCAGATTGACGGTATTATTTATCAGGGGGAAGAGCCGGAAGGGGAGGCTCTGGAAACCATGAAGCGCATTCCCACGGTGCGTTTGATGACCCGGAAAAACGGCACGGCAGTTTTTGACTGCATAGCTCCTGATAATGTGGCACTTGGCGAGATGGCAGTGGAATACTTTGCCTCCAGGAATATTTCAAAAGTCGCGGTTCTCTGTACAAATTACGAGTATTGCGCCTTTAAAAAACGCATTGACGCATTCAGAATACAGTGTGAGAGTATGAATGTGGAGATCATCCATGATGTATCAGTTACCGTTGACGATGAGTTGCGGTTCAAATACGCGGAAAACTTTCTTAATGATGCCCTGGAAAAAGCTGCCGGAGAGCGGCTGGGAATTTTTGTTACTGAAGTGGAAAATATCCTTGCCGTATGCCGGAGCTACTGGCGGCTGTCTCTGCCGCTTCAGAAAAAGGTGGATTTGCTGCTCGGAGACCCGCTTTCATTTATCAAGGAACAGTCCTTGAGGGATACTTTGTCCTTTTTCGACATCCGTCAGGATGAACTTAATATGCGGGCGGTAGATCAGCTGCTCTGGCGTATGCGCAATCCGGGCGTTAATGCGTCTGCGGTTGACGTCAGCCTGCGTCCGATTTTGCGTCTCAGAAGAGAGTAAGTTTTTTTGTGAAAAAATGGTATTTATTTTGGTATTTAATTGCATCAGACGAAGCAAAATCCAAAAAAGGAGTCAGAAATGGAAAAAGAATTGCGAAGTTTATGTTCCGGGAGAAGTTTTTTCACACTGATAGAGCTTCTGGTTGTTATCGCAATTATTGCGATATTGGCGGGAATACTGCTGCCGGCACTTGGTTCAGCCCGGGAAAGAGCCAAGGCTATCAGTTGTGCTAATAAGGAAAAACAGCTGGGGTTGGCATTGACGCTTTATTCCGGAGATTACAATGATTTCTGGATTCCGATTCAGGTGCCGGACGGCCCATTTGAATACAGGTGGCCTCAGGTTTTGGCCAATAACGGATACCTGGGACGCAAGGGGGTGATCCGGGGTACAGAAAATCCGAACCGGAATGAATATAATGCCTTTAAAAATTACTGGAATTGTCCGGGCGATACCCATCCGGATAACTTCCATAGCTCCACCCCGCCTGATCCGAGCAACCGCCGTTCGTATGGTCCACCATGGGTTGAGAGATATATAGGAGATTACAGCGGTCATAACCACGGCGGCAGTACTGTACATTCACGGAGGCGGCTGGCGGCACGGCAACGGAGTTGAAGAGGCTCTGGCGGGAAAAATGGACAAAGATCTTATGAATTATCTGATGCGCGGAATATCCGTGGCCGTAGTTAATTACCGTTTAACCCCGCTGCCGGATCCGGTGTATGATGCGGCCCGTGCGCTGCAGTTTCTGCGTTATCATGCCAAGGCATTGCGGATTGACAGGGAGCGGATTGCGGCAACCGGGTTTTCTGCCGGCGGAACGACAGCGTTATGGCTGGCTCTTCATGATGACCTGGCCGATCCGTCATCTCCGGATCCGATTGCCCGGGAGTCCACCCGCCTGCGCGGGGCTGATGGTCCCGGAGCGCAGACCTCGATTGATCCGGCAATATTGCGGAAATGGGGACTCAGGGAGGCGGTCAATCACTACATGATATTTAATTGCATGGGCTTTAAAAGCGTCAAAGAGATGGATGAAAAATATGACAGCAAAAAGGACATGTACAAAGAATTTTCCCCGGTTACCCACATTGACGCCGATGACCCGGAGATCAGGGTTTATGCCTTGGATCTGAAAAGACAGGGAAACTGGATACATCACGGCATTTTCGGCGCGGAACTGAAAAAGGAAGCTGACCGTAAAGGCGCAGTATGTGAAGCGGCAGGCATTACCGAACCGTTGAAAGACCGGAGAGGATATGACTTCATTGAACGGATTTTAAAGAAAGATTATCGGAAGAAATGAAAGAGTTTGCACTTATCGGAGTGTCTGGCTACGGAGCGATTTACCTCCGTGAGTTTCGGGCTTTGGCAGAGCAGAAAAAAATCCGCCTGGCGGCGGTGGTGATCCGCAATCCGGATAAAGTCCGCGGCGTTTATGAAGAATTGCTTGCAGAGGGGGTTCAGATTTTCCCCTCTGATGTTGCAATGTATGAACAGTTGAAGGGCAAACTGGATCTGGTAGGTATTCCCACCGCAATTAATTGCCATGAAGCGATGATGAACCGTGCTCTGGACGCCGGAGCCAGTGTGATGCTGGAAAAACCGGTGGCAGGATCGCTGGAGGAAGTTGACCGGATGATTGCTGCGGAAAAACGGTATCCCGGACAGTTTGTTGCGGTTGGCTTTCAGCATAGCTACGGCAAAGAATTTCAGGATTTGCAGCGGCGCATTATTGACGGGGAATTCGGTCGGATAAGGCAGATAACAGTCGCCGGAGTCTGGCCGCGGAATGATGCCTATTACTGCCGCAACAACTGGGCAGGAAAGCAGTTTGCCGCGGACGGTACGCCGGTGTGGGATTCTCCGGTGAACAATGCCTTTGCGCATTTTCTGAATATTTCGCTTTTCCTCAGCGCGGCGGAAGCAGGAAAATCAGCCGCGGGAAAACTTCTGCATGCTGATCTGTGGCGGGCAAGACCGGAAATAGAAACCTTTGACAGCTGTAAAATCGAATTGATGGCCAATGGTGTTCTGATCCGCAACTTTTTCTCCCACACCGGGCGGGAAAATATCAACCCGGTAATCCGGCTGGAGGGGGAAAACGGTTTCGCTGAATGGCGGTGCGGAGATAAAATGTATATCTATGACCGTTACGGCAGGCTGCAGGAAGAATATTCTTTGACTGAACCGCATCCACGCATGTTCCAGAGTGTATTTTCCCGCCTGAATGATCCGGAAGCATTTACCTATTCACTGACCGAGGCGGGAAATCATGCGGCGATCGTGGAAGAATTGAAGAAAATTCCGGTAAAAGATGTTAATCCGTCATTGATAGAGAGACGTAAATCCGATGGCCAGTTTATAACAGAATCTGTTATTGATCCTGTTATCCGGGGGTGGAAACAGGAGTGGCAGGATACCCTGGCAAATGTGTCGCGTCAGCGGGCCTGAAGTACTTTGATGCTTCGGTTTCGCTGCCGCAAGGGGGGGGAACGGTTTGCTTTTGTGCTGTCGGGATATTATATTCTGTAAAGGATCAAAATAGCTTGAAAGAATAATAAAATAATCTGGAGACAGCAATTATGACAGATTCACCGGGACAATTCATTTTCCGTCAACTCCGCCGCATAAATCAGCAAATGTCTGATGAAGAATGTATTGAATTATTGCGCAGCAGCAAACGCGGCGTGCTGTCAATGATTGGCGACGGAGGATATCCATACGGTGTACCGATGAATCATCTTTATTGTCCTGAAGACGGACACATTTACTTTCACGGGAGTAAGGCGGGACATAAAATAGATTCTTTACGATCCTGCGGCAAAGTTTCCTATACTGTTATTGACGAAGGCCGCCGTGAAGAGGGTAAATGGTGGCTTTGTTTCCGCAGTGTTATTGTTTTCGGGCGTATCCGGGAGGTGCGTGATGAAAATGCAATACAGGAGATCTGCCGCAGTCTCGGCAATAAATTTACCTCAGATCAGGCTTTTATTGATGATGTAATCCGGCGTTATTCTGCAGCGGTTCTGTGTCTGGAATTGATACCGGAACACATTTGCGGAAAATTTGTTACGGAGCGTTAAAGTTTGGATAAAAACAGCTTCCGCTTATTCAGCGGCGTTTTATCTCTCTCTTTCTTTATCCTTGAATTAGTTTTTTGGAAATGCCTTTGTTCAGTATATCCCAGCCGAAAGGCGTTTGTGACTGCACGTCTGCTAACGTGCAATACTCGAAGTGGACGCCCGATCCAAATGTATATCCCAGCCGAAAGGCGTTTGTGACTGCTGCCCCCGTCAAATAACTGTGTTTGAAAGTGGAGTCAATCCAAATGTATATCCCAGCCGAAAGGCGTTTGTGACCCCTCCCAAAAGGGTGTGACTGAATTTAATCCCCCGGAATCCAAATGTATATCCCAGCCGAAAGGCGTTTGTGACCC
>CASECL010000124.1 GCA_949286445.1 uncultured bacterium
ATTAAAAAGTATCGGAAATATGCGCGGGTGCAATAGCGATATTTTGCCGGTCTGTACAACAGAGTTATGGTAAAATAACAGCTGCACAGGATGATTTCGGGGGTGAAAACCGGGAAAAAATAAATAGAATTTCACGTTTCCCCGCAGGGGTGCCGGGAGAAATAAAATTCAGGGGAAAAAACTTTGTTTGCAATGAATTGCAGATAGAACTGAAAACAGAAAAATGGCAACCCTACCAGGATTCGAACCTAGACTAAATGAACCAAAATCACTTGTGCTACCATTACACCATAGGGTTGTTGCTATAATTTAGCACTTTTTTGCCAAAAAATCAATATGAGGGTGGAAAAATAGAAGAAAAATCTTTTTTGCAGTGCTATATTAATGGGAGAACTCAAAATAAAAAATAGTAAAGGATTGAAATTCATGCACAAGAAAAGATCATTCAAAGATTATTTGTATCTGGTTTTTGCCGGTTTTACCATGGGTGTGGCAAATGTAATTCCCGGCGTTTCCGGGGGGACGATGGCATTTATCATGGGGGTGTTTGAGGAGCTGATCGACGCTATAAGCGAATTTACCAGCCCGAATACCTTCCGTATGCTTTTTAAATTTCAGTTCAGAAAAATGTATGAAACGCTGCCCTGGCGTTTCCTGCTGGGAATGGGGATCGGTATTTTAATTGCCTTTGCCGGGGTGGCAAAACTGTTTGTCTTTCTGCTGGATACTTACCCGGACTTTACCTATTCATTCTTCTTCGGGCTGATTGCCGGCTCGGTGATTATTGTGGGCAAAATGGTAAAAAAGTGGAGCATTCCGGCGGTGATCGCTTTGATTGTCGGAGCGGTGGCGGCATATGAGATTATCACCCTTACTCCGGTAAATACGCCCAATGTCTGGTATTTTACTTTAATTTGCGGCATGATTGCCATCTGTGCCATGATTCTGCCGGGAATATCGGGATCATTTCTGCTGCTCATCCTGGGACAGTATCAGCTGGTCTGGGGAACAATCGGTGATTTCGCGCTGGGTAAAGTTACATGGGACGGTTTTAAAATACTGTTTTTCCTGGCACTGGGATGTATATTGGGTCTGGGAATGTTTGTTCATCTCCTGAAATTCTTTTTCCGCAAATGGCACAACCAGACGGTGGCCGCTTTGATCGGTTTTATGGTGGGTTCTGTTCCACGGCTCTGGCCCTGGCAGCGCGGGGTGGAGTTCGTTGAGAGCAAAGGACAGTCTGTGCCGGTGAAAATTGAACTGCTCAATCCCGGAGCTTACGGCTTTGGCGGTAAATTTTTCCTGATTATCGGTCTGGCACTGCTGGGGCTGGCAGTCGTATTGGTAATTGAGTTTGCCGCCGCCAGGAAAAACCGGTCTGAAGCGGAGGACGCCGCACCGTCAGAAGGATGATCTGATAATGCATGAAATAGCTTTCTATATCGGTTCTTATCCGATCCGGTCTTACGGGGTTATGGCGGCGATCGGCTTTCTTGCCGGGGTGACGCTGGTTAATCTGGTAAGAGCACATGCCAATATGAATTCCGATCAGGCTTCCGGAGTGGTGTTCTGGGCCATGGTGGGCGGGATTATCGGAGCCAGGCTTAATTATGTGATCCAATTCCATGAACAGTATGCGGGAAATTTCTGGGGAATATTCCGGATTGATCAGGGCGGATTGGTCTTTTACGGCGGTTTTTTTCTGGCGATTGTCTTTATTTATCTCTATTGCCGGAAACAGAAACTGGATGTCATAGCGGTTTTTGACACCTTTGCTCCGGCTTTGGCGGTGGCCCATGCCTGCGGGCGGATTGGATGTTTTCTCAATGGCTGCTGCTGGGGAAAAGCTACCGAAGCCTTTTGCGCGGTGCATTACCCCGTCGGCAGTATGGCATGGCGTGAAACCGGAGGGAAAGGCGTTTATCCGGTTCAGCTGTTTGAAGCTGGTATTCTGCTGCTGCTGGCTCCGGTTTATTTCTACCTGGCTAAGAAAAAACCGCGCGGAGTGGCGGCAGGAGTGTACTGTATCGGTTACGGAGTGCTCCGCTTTCTGCTGGAATTTTTCCGTGGAGACAATGCACGGCATATATTTACTCTGGCGCAGTGGACGGGGCTGGGCTTGGTCCCGGTCGGTGTGGCGGCAGTATGGTACTTTTTGAAACATGACAGAGCAAAAGAAAATTGAAATTGCGG
>CASECL010000125.1 GCA_949286445.1 uncultured bacterium
CCGATCAAACTTTTACCTTTGCGGACAAAACAGTATTCCCCGTTGCTGAAGCTCATTTCCGCCCCCAGCGATGTGAGTCCGTAAAAGTGCCCGTCCAGCCGCCGCCGTCCAATGCCGTCTCCGCCCGGACCGTAAAGCACCGCCCGGCCTGCCCGGTTGAGCAAAGGCGCAGTAAAAAGTATTGAAGTACGGTTTCTGCCGCACATCTCCCGGCTGATTTTACAATTTTTCAAGTCCCGGATGCGGATGGCGAGACGTCCTTTTTCAAAAGAATATTCTGCTCCGAGTTCGCCGGCGATGGAGAGCATGCTGCGCACATCAAGAATATCCGGCATGTTCTCCAATATAATTTCCTCATCCGTCAGTGCGGCGGCGGCGATCATCGGCAGCGCGGCATTTTTATTGCCGCTGATCCGGACTGATCCGGAAAGAGCTTTTCCTCCAGAAATGTAAAGTCTTCTCATAAATTCTCCCTGTTCCGGAAGATAATCTAACACCGGATTTCTTGAAATCAAGTAATTTTTGTGCTATCTTAATGAAAAGAGTCAGGGAATTTACCTTAATGAAAAAAATTGTTTTGATATTGTTGCTTGCTGTATCCGCGGTTTATCTGGGAACGATATGGCAGCGGCAGCTTTTCTTTCCGGATGAAACCCGTTATGCTGAAATTGCCCGGGAAATGCTGGCTTCCGGTGATTTTGTCAAGCCGTCGCTCTGCGGGCTGGATTATTACGAAAACCCGGTGATGGGGCATTGGCTGAATGCGCTTTCCACCCGGATATTCGGAGAAGCAAAGGGGACAGTACGCTTCATGCCGGCATTGTGTTCACTTCTGGGGGCGTTGTTCATCGGTCTTTTTGTCCACAGGGGCAGAACCGGGAGGGAGTTGGATCAATATATTGTGCCGCTGTGGTTTCTTACTTTTGCTTTTGTTTATGTGACAGGAACTTACGGTGTTTCAGATGCCCAGTTTTCAATGTTTGTCACAGCTTCGCTCTGCTGTTTTTACTTTGCATTCACGGAGGAAAAACGCCATTTGACGATACTTTTTCTGGCATTTTCAGGTATTGCGGCAGGGTGTGCTTTTCTTACCAGAGGTTTTTCAGGAATTGTTCTTCCCGCGGCGGCGGCGGCAGGATTTCTGATTTGGCAGAAAGACTGGAAAAAGTTATTCACCTGCTGGCTTATACCTCTGGTGTTTGCCGCGGCGGTAATTCTGCCCTGGGCAACTGCCATTCACCGGAGCGATCCGGATTTCTGGCGGTATTTTATCGGGGTTGAATATTTTGGCGATATATCTTTTTCAATTCTGCTCTTACCGGTTTTACTGCTTCCGGCAGCGGTGTTTGCCGCGGCGGTTTACCGCGGTTTCCGGGGGGAATTCAAAACAGTCTTTCAGTCTGGTTCAATGCTCAATTTTGCGCTTTGCGCCACTCTGCCGCCGCTGATTGTGCTTGCTCTGGGGGGGAGAAAGATTGTCTGCATTCTGCCCTGTCTGCCCTGGGCGGCGGTTATCTGGCACGAAGGAGTTATGCGTTATCTGGAAAGACCGGGAAAGAGCCGGAAGTGCTGGGATCTGCCGCTGAATATACTGCTGACAATCCTGGCTGCGGCCGGAGCGGTACTTTTCCTGTACGAGCAGGTAATTATCTGGGGCAAACTGCCGAGCCGTTATCTGCTTTACTACAAGGGAGAACCTTATTTTCTTGCCTGCATTGCCGCCGTCGCCGCGGCGGTGATGTGGAAAGTTTCGGTGCGCAATGATGAACCGATGCGGAAAATCTGTGCTTTTTTTGCCGGAATGCTCTTTCTTATGGTGGCAGGACACGTCTCCATACCGTTCCGCATCTGGGGAAGAATGGCACCGGCGGAGCCGTTTCAGCAGCATGTTCTGCCATTGCTGGCGGGGCGGCCGGATGTGATAATTGCAGCAGACAAAAATTTTCTTCCCTATGCCTGTTACAAGTTGAAACGTACGGACATAAAACTGATCGGAAGTCCGGGCGGACTTGATTACGGATTGTCAAAATCACCCGGTTCCGGGCGTTACCCCACCCGTGAGGAGTTAATTCAGCTCATCCGGGAGGGTAAACCGGTGGTGATTATCACTTCTTCCAACGACCTGCTGCATGGACTGCCGGTTCCGCGGGGGAAATTAACTGATCGGCGGTTCGGAGTATTGGTCAGCCGTTATAATTTATAGACATATCATGGAGGGCACTTGACGCGATCGTTTATTGACCGGGTTGTCAGAGAAGTTTTGCCGCCGCCGGATATGCAATACCTGTCAGCATGACAGAATTCAGCGGCGATATACAGGAAAAATAAAAAACAAGTTAAGGAAAAACTGAGGTTTGCCTGCGTCCGGCAGGAGGGTATGAAAAAATACCGCCCTCCAGTAAACCGGGTGCAGAGCAGGAGCTTGAAAAAAATGAAGTATTATTTGCTGGTATTTATATTTTTTATATCTGCCTACATTATTCCGCTGGGATTGAGACCCAAGATCACCCCGGATGAATTCCGTTACGCCGCTATTCCGATGGAAATGATTGAACGGGGTGACTATACTGTGCCCCGGCTGGCGGGAGTGGATTATTTTGAAAAACCAACATTGGGCTACATACTTACTGCCGGCAGCTTCAAGGTATTCGGAGTGAATAACTTTGCGCTCCGTTTTCCGGCGGCGGCGGCGGCATTTCTGAGCACTGTTTTTCTGATGATCATGATTGCCCAGCATACCAAAGATGACCGGGCGGCTGCGCTTGCCGGACTTATCTATTTATCCTGCGGCATGGTTTTCGCGCTGGGGACCACGGCGGTGCTTGACAGCCAGTTCAACGCCGCGGTAAGCGGAGCACTGTGCTGTTTTTTCCTGGCGTCGGAAGAAAAGAAACTTGACCGGAGGAAATTTTTTCTGCTTGCCTGCGCCGGGATCGCCTGCGGGTTATCCTTCTGGCTTAAAGGACTGGTGGGAATTGCGGTGGTCGGCGTATCCATGCTGGGGTATCTGCTGTGGGAAAAGCGTTACAAAGATATTTTCATTCTGCCCTGGATACCGTTTGTATTTGTTATTCTGTCGATACTGCCGTGGGCGTGGAAACTCCACCGGGAGGCACCGGACTTCTGGCGGTATTTCATTGAAGAGGAACACCTGCGCCGTTTTTTCAATCCGGACGGAGGTCAGCATAAGGAACCGTTTTACTACCTCTGGCCGATTCTTATCGGCGGATTATTTCCTGCCGGCTTCTGTCTTATCGGGGCGATCGGAGGCATAGCGGGAAGAGCAAAGGAATTTTTCCAGCACAGAATTGTGCGTTTTTCGGTTGCCGCGACAATTCTGCCCATGGTGTTTTTCTCGATTTCAGGGGGGAAACTTGCCACTTATGTTCTGCCGTGTTATTTTCCCCTGACCATTTTCCTTACTCTGGCACTGGTTAAATATCTGCGCAGTGGAGGGGATCTCAAACTGTTTTTTGTCCCGCTGCGCATATTGGGATATCTGTTTTTATTTGCCGGTATTGCCGGGTGTGTCTTTCTGCTGCTCCCGGCACAGTTTACCGGAGTGGAAATTCCCGGCGGAAGCAAAATGACGCTTCTGGGGGTGATACTGGGTATCTGGGGCGCAATGCTGCTGTTTTTTCCCCGGCACAGCTGGAGATGGCAGATGGCAGGATTGTTCATCGGACTGGTTATGGCTATTCAGGGGACGATCGCGCTGTTTCCCTATCCGCTGCTGGGATACAAGATGCCGGAGGAAATGCTCAACCGGGCGGCCGGTGAGTTTGATTTCAACAATGAAATTATTATCACTACGCCGAGCATGATGCACGCTCTCTCATGGGTTTCCGGGCGGCGGGATATTATGCTTACCAACGGCGGCGAATTTTCCTACGGCATGAAAAAGGACGACCAGAAACACCGGCTGCTGGGCAGAAAGGAATTTCTTGAAATCCTCGGCCGGCCCGGCCGGCCGGAGATACTTTATGTCTGTCTGCGCATGGATGAACACGACTTACCGCCGGAATACCGTTATCTGATCAAAAAACACAAAACCTATGATGAGGTGGACTTTGTGCTTTTGAAGTCTCCGGAGCGCAAGCTTTGAGTTTTCATCCGGCCCTGACGGGGGATTGTCAAGGTATTTTTTATTCCGCATATTGTGTGCCGCGGCAAAGCAGAAAGCAAGAGTAAATTGTCTGCTTATGTCTGCGGCATATCTGCATAAACCGGAGGGAGAATACAATCACTTTCTGCAATATCGGGAGGTGCCGTTGCCGGGAAAAAACGGCCGGATATTAATGAAGAATAACGCAGAAAAAACTTGCTTTTCATGCCGGGAGGATTTACATTAATATAATACAACAAACAGCCGGATAAAACGGTAATAATTTGACAGGCAGATATTTTTGTTATTATGATTTTCTTTGATACCCATTTTCACTATTATGATGATCTGAGCATTGCCGATTACATTGCCAGGTTTCCGGAAGAACACAGTTTTGAACTCATGGCGGTGGGTGTTGGCGCAAAGGAAACGGCTCTGGCGGCAAAATTTGCGGAAACCGTCCCCAATACCGTTTTCTGCGGCGGTGTTCACCCCGGAGAACTGGATAACTTTGAAGCAGATTGCGAGGGGCTTGCCGCCTTTTACCGTCACCCGTTGTTCAAAGCCATCGGGGAGATCGGGCTGGATTACTACTTTGCCCCGTTCGACCGGGAGAAACAAATCAAAGTAATGGAATATTTTCTCCGGCAGGCTCTGGAACTCAAACTGCCGGCCATACTTCACTGCCGGGATAAGAATGGAGAATATCAGGCTTATTCTGATATGTATGAGAGACTGCGGGATTTTACTGCGGCAGGTGGAAAATTTGTCTGCCATTGTTTTGCCGGAAATGCGGAATGGGCAGAAAAACTGCTTGATCTGGGCGGTTATCTCGGGGTTACCGGCATTGTCACCTTTCCGAAAGGGGAAAATGTCCGCGAAGTACTCCGCATGATACCTTTTGACCGGTTGCTGATTGAGACGGATGCGCCCTATCTTGCCCCGGTGCCTTTCCGCGGCAAACCCAATCATCCCGGGCTTCTGCCGTATATCGCGGCAAAAGTGGCGGAGACGTTGAGCCGGGATCTGGCGGAAGTGGCGGAACAGACCCGTTTGAACGGACGGCGGCTTTTTAATATACAGTAAATTGGCAATTTTTTTAGGTGGTTTTCACTCCCGGGGCAAATCGGTGATGCCATTGCGGCTGAACCGGCAGAAGAGAGTTTGCCGGCGGCCTCCTGCGGATAATACCCGGGGTGGAAAACGTTTCCCGCGGGAAACAGGAAACAGGCATAATTTTATCAATAAAAAGTACTGATTTATGAAACACGTTTTTATCATGATGCCAGCCAGGAAAAGGCACGGACTGCCGGATGATGCCTTCGCCGCGGTGTTTTCCGGAAATAAAGTTGCCCTGCGGTACACCGGAAATGAAAACGGAGACGCCCCGGCAGAAAAATCTTCCGTGCCGGATATCACCTGTGCTTTCAGCCTGCCGCAGGCAAATGAAATAGGCGCGGATAAGTCAATACCCACGCTGTTTATCGGAGAATTGGACGGCAGAGGATGTTTTGCCATGGAATTGCCCGACAGCCTGCCACCGCCGCCGGGACTGGAATTTTTTTCCCTGCGGGAAACCTTTTCGCTGGTTGATCCGGCAAGTAAAAAGGCATTATGCCGGGCGGAAACCCTGCTCGACTGGCGGAAAAAACGTATCCGCTGCGGAATTTGCGGCGCAGAAATGACCGAATCCGAAGCTCTGGAAAGCGGTCAGATCTGCCCGAAATGCCACGCCGTATATTTCCCCCAGCTCAGCCCGGCTGTAATCGTGGCCATCCGGAAAGAAAAAGAACTGCTGCTGGCACATAACGCTAAATTCAAACCCGGCCTTTACAGCCTGATCGCCGGTTTTATCGAACCGGGAGAAAGCGCAGAAGAAGCGGTGGAACGGGAAATATTCGAGGAAGTCGGCCTCAAAGTAAAAAATATCTCCTATATCCGGAGCCAGCCATGGCCATTCCCGAATTCATTGATGCTTGGATTCGAAGCAGAATACGCCGGCGGCGAAATACACCCCGACGGAAAAGAAATACTCGACGCCGGATTTTTCACCCCGGATGCAATGCCGGATATCCCCGGCGGCGAAACCATATCTCGATTCCTGATAGATAAATTCATCCGGGAAACCGCCCCTGAAAACGCTGTCGATTGATAAAAAGAATACTGCGGGAAGGAAAAACCTTTTGCCCGCGTAGTTTTTTAAAAGAATACTGCGGGAAGGAAAAACCTTTTAAGGAAAGGTTCTTTCCTTCCCGCGCCCATCCTTTTCCAAACCTATTTGGGTTACATTGCTTCAATTTCCCAAATTGAAGCAATGGCCGCCAAAGAAAATACGCCGCAGAAAAAAGCAAAACAACCGCAATATCATGTGTTGATGATTTTGGGGAGAACAATTAAAGAATGAGAAAGTCACCTGGAGGGCATTCCCACACCCCCGCCAACCTCCCTGGCAGGCGAAGAAACCGGCGAAGAAACCGGAACACCATCACTTTCAGAATGACCGCCGGATGAAACTTCATTTTGTTTGCGGCGTTCAAATTCCATCCAGACTTTGCGGTGCATTTCAAGATTGAAGTTGTTCTGGTAACTCTCAAACAGAAACGGCAGCACCGCGTATTCCGGATAAACCTCCGTACTCAGATAGCGGGTCAGCCAGCTGTCCGGATTGGATGCGTAACTCCAGCAGAGCAGATTGCCCAGAAAAGGATTTCTTACCACATAGTTAGGACTGGACGGCTGGGTACGCCACCCTTCGTAAGCCGTGCAGAATGGACTGTAAGCCCCCGCCGCGGCAAATACCGTCCCCGCCAGCAGAAGCGGCAGCAGAAAAAGATAAAAACGGTTGAAGTACCGGGCAATGAAAAACCACAGCAATGGTATCACCGGAATAACATACCTGAAGCCATACGCCCAGCCGCCGTATTCCATGGTTATCGCCCCGTAAAGAACAACACAAATCAGACATCCGGCCAGAATAATTTTTTCCGCCCGGTTTTTCCAGATGTCCCGGTCCAGCCAGATGACCGGAAAAATCAGCAGCAGCAGCGGCTGCTGGAGCAGAAGTCCCCGGCGGCCGAGGAGGATATTGAAAAAGTAATCAAATTGGTCTTTATTGGCAATCCCCGGAGAAAAACTCTGGGAATACAGAGGTATCGGAGTACCGGTAAGCAGTTGATTGCAGAGAAGTAAAATCATTCCACCCAGCACGCCTCCGGCTATGTAGCAGAGTATTTTCCGGCGGTCTTTACCCCAGTTGAACAACCCTGCCGCCCCGAACACCACTGCGCACGGAATATCAAAATTTACCAGCAGTCCGGCGGCAAATCCGGCAAGTCCGGGAAGATTTTTCCGCAGCAGCAGAAAAAAGATGAAAGCATTTAGCGCAGCGGCATTATGGTTATTTACTGCGGCCAGGTAACTGCCGATCCAGCTGCCCAGCACCAGAAATATGCTGAAAACAAAATCCCCCCAGATATTTTCCCCCCTCAGCGCGAGGACAAAGACCAGAAACATCCCGATTCCCACCGCCGCGCCATAAAAAAAGTTGACCGCAAAAATAAGAGTATTATAGTCTTCCGCAAAGGAATACCCCCCCAGATGGTGGAACGGCGCGTACACTCCCGCCAGAACCACGCTGATCAGCGGCAGTTTATCGTAATAGGCATGATTGTTGCGCACCACATGGTCCACCGTGCGGAAAACAGTGTTTTCAATCGCATAAGTCCCCTGTTCCGCCAGTGCCTGAACCGAGGCAAAACGCCCGGAATCATTGCCGGAAAGATGAACATTGGCACAGGCAAAAAACACCTCCCAGAGCAGAATAAGCACCACTCCGGCAATGCCGAGCACAATTTTCAGCCGTTTCCGGTCCTGAAAAAAACCCGGTGCCGGTATGCTGTTTTCCGCTTCAGTCATCACTTGTCCGTTTAACCGCCACCGCGGTCCCCTCTATGTCCCTGCGCCAGACGATAAAGAGACTGAAAAGCCCGGTGGATGACTGCTTTATCTCCACCTCCTGCAAATGATCCGCGCCCTCTTTTTTCGCCCGGTTAAGCAGCATTTCCCGCATATATCCCGGTTTTATCCAGTTGCGGAAAAGATGGTAATCCCCGGTGTCCGGGCGGCGGTAATTGCCGCTGGAAATCGGCAGATATCTGCTGTTGAACAGAAATAAACCCCAGTTGGAACCTTTCACATTGCCGACCACTTCTGTTTTTTCCGGCACCAGCGGTTTCTGCTCCGGCAGCGGCGGAGTGAAATGCACCTTGCTGGTAACGCAGCCGCAAAGCAGCATTGCCGCAGAAATAGAGAAAATTGCAAAAAATATGTATTTTTTCATCAAAACGCCTTCGAGTTATTAATTTTCTGCATAAATTATCACAAAAAACCACGTTTTTCAACTGGATAATCAAAGAAAATCGAATTATATTAGTACTGTGATAAACTTTAAATCCCGGCAAATGTAAAATATTCAACCCACAAATTATGGAGGCAGAGGATGAGTAAAAACAGTTTTGTGAACCGCCTGGCCGGAGAATATCCCAAAATTGGAATACGCCCGGTAATCGATGGACGGCGCAAGGGCGTCCGTGAATCACTCGAAAACCAGACCATGGGTATGGCGCAGGCCGCGGCCAAACTTATTTCATCCAAACTGCGTTACGGCAACGGCGCGCCGGTGGAATGCGTTATCGCAGATACCACTATCGGCGGAGCCGCAGAAGCCGCCGCCTGCGCAGAAAAATTCAAAAATTCCAATGTTGGTGCCACCATCACCGTCACCCCCTGCTGGTGTTACGGTTCTGAAGTGATGGATATGGATCCGCTCACCCCCAAGGCAGTATGGGGTTTCAACGGCACTGAACGCCCCGGAGCTGTGTTCCTGGCCGCGGTGCTGGCTGCTCACGCTCAGAAGGGTCTGCCCGCTTTCGGTATCTACGGCCATGACGTGCAGGACGCCGACGACCGGGAAATTCCCGCTGATGTCGAGGAAAAAATTATCCGTTTTGCCAGGGCGGCAGTAGCCACTGCCACCATGAAGGGAAAAACTTATCTTTCTTTCGGCAGTGTAGCCATGGGTATTGCCGGATCTATTGTCGATCCTGATTTCTTTGAAGAATACCTGGGCATCCGCTGCGTTTCCAAGGATATGTCCGAATTCATCCGCCGGGTAAATAATAAAATTTACGACGAGGCGGAATTCAAACGCGCCAAAGCCTGGGCGGACAAATACATGAAAATCGGCAAAGACTTCAATACCAAAGAATTGCAGTTCAGCAAGGAAAAGAATGCCGAAATCCGTGATTACTGCCTCAAGATGGCAATGATCGCCAGGGATATGATGGTGGGCAACCCCGCTCTGGCGGAAATCGGCTGGGGCGAAGAAGCCGCCGGAAACAACGCTATTGCCGCCGGATTCCAGGGACAGCGTCAGTGGACTGACTTCATGCCCAACGGCGACTTCATGGAAACCATCCTCAACACCTCCTTTGACTGGGACGGCGCCCGTCAGCCCTATGTGGTTGCCACTGAAAACGACGCCCTCAACGGCGTGGCAATGCTCTTCGGCAACCTGCTGACCAACCTGGCGCAGGGCTTCTCCGATGTACGCACCTACTGGAGCCCGGCAGCGGTAAAGAGAGCTACCGGATTTGACCTTGACGTACCCGGATTTATCCACCTGATCAACTCCGGAGCCACCACCCTTGACGCCACCGGCGCAATGGAAGTGGACGGCAAACCCGGCATGAAACCCTTCTGGGAAGTCACCGAAGAAGACGCCGCCAAATGTATGGAAGCCACCGCCTGGTGTCCGGCCAATGCCGGTTATTTCCGCGGAGGCGGTTTCTCCAGCTGCTTCTATTCCAGGGGAGGCATGCCGATTACCATGACCCGTCTCAACCTGGTAAAGGGCCTGGGCCCGGTACTGCAGATTGCGGAAGGTTACACCTACGCCCTGCCCATGGACATTCACGAAAAGATCAACCTCCGCACCGATCCCACCTGGCCGACGACCTATTTTGTGCCGCGGCTCACCGGAAAGGGCGCGTTCAAGGATGTTTACAGCGTGATGGCCAACTGGGGAGCCAACCACGGCGCATTCAGCTACGGCCACATCGGAGCGGATATGATCACTCTGGCGGCCATGCTGCGCATCCCGGTCTGCATGCACAACGTGGATGAAGATCAGATCTTCCGTCCCAACGCCTGGGCGGCATTCGGCATGGACAAAGAGGGTGCCGATTACCGTGCCTGCCAGAACTTCGGACCGATTTACCGCTGAACAGTCAGCCGGTAAAAAGGTTAAGGAGAATAAATTACTATGCGATTTCGTCCCTGTATCGATCTGCATGAAAACAAGGTTAAACAGATTGTGGGTTCGACCTTGACGGATTCCGGTGTCGGAGCGACCAACTTTGTTTCCGACCGGGGTTCGGATTACTATGCGGAGCTTTACCGGGAGGATAACCTCCGGGGCGGGCATGTTATCATGCTCGGCCCCGGGAACGAATCTGCCGCCGTCGCCGCGCTGAATGCGTGGCCGGGCGGTTTGCAGATAGGCGGCGGCATCAATCCGGAAAATGCGCCGCGCTATCTTGACGCCGGAGCGGAAGCGGTAATTGTTACCGGATATGTTTTTTCCAACGGCGAACTGGATCTGGAACATCTTAAAAAACTTCATAAAACCGTCGGTCGGGAGAAACTGGTTCTGGACTTGAGCTGCAAAATGCAGGACGACGGGCGTTATTACATTATGACCGACCGCTGGACGAAGTTCACCCGGCTGGCCCTGTCGCCGGAAGTGTTTAAGTTTCTCAGCGATTACTCCTTTGAATTTCTGGTGCACGCAGTGGCGGTGGAGGGCAAACAAAGCGGAGTTGATGAACGCCTGATTGAAATTCTGGCGGAGCAATCCCCCTGTCCGGCGGTTTATGCCGGCGGCATCCGGAATCTTGATGATGTGGATATCGTCCTGAAAAGGGGGGGTGGAAAGGTCGATTTCACCGTCGGATCGGCACTGGATATTTTCGGCGGCAAACTCTCTTACCGCAAGCTGGCGGAGCTTTATTCCAGGTGAATTATTCCGGAACAGGTGCGTTCATTGATGGATAAAATCCTGCCGTAATGTCTGTATTGACTGTATATCAGGCGCGGTCTGTTCCGCTGTTCCGCAGCAGCAATCTCTTTAACTTTATCATTTTCCGCAGAATTTCTCCGTCTATGTACTTGGAAAAGTACCTTTTTTGTGGTATATTACCCGGTGGAGCAGCCCGGAGCGGAATAAATCCGGCGGAATGAATTTTGCAGAACAAATCCGGAGGAATGAGTTTTGTTTTTCAAAGCTTTGACTGCCGGGGCGATGCAGTACAGCCGGAGAAATGCGACGGCGGATTTTCCATTAAAAAATGAGGGAATTTTCTATGAAAAAACTTATATTGCTGCTGGGAATAATCCTGCTTGCCGCCGGCTGCGCATCTCCGGAGCCGGAAAAAATAACCGGCAATATTATCACCGGCAAAAGCGATGTACTGATTGTCTTCTACTCCTGGTCCCCGCTGGGAAATACCCGCTCTGCCGCTTTGGAATACCAGCGTCAGCTCAATGCTGATCTTGTTGAAATAGAGCCGGATGAAGACTATCCCGTCCGTCAGAATGCGGTTTACGACCGGGTGGGACGGGAAATGAAGTCCGGCACGCTTCCAGGCATCAGGCCGCTGCCGGTAAAGCTGGAAAAATATGCTGTCATCATCGTGGGAACTCCGGTGTGGTTCAGCGACTGCGCCGCCCCGGTGAAAACTTTCCTGGTCCGGAATGACCTCTCCGGAAAAACGGTAATTCCATTCTGCACCTCCGGAGGAGGAAATCCGGGGAAAACTTTTGATACGGTTGCTTCTCTCTGCCCGAAATCAAAAGTTGTCCAGGGGCTTGCCATCGTCGGGCGCGAAGCAAAACAATCAGAAAAAGAGATTTCCGGCCATCTGAAAACTGCCGGAATCATAAAATAATATGTCAGGACTTGCGGAAAAATGGTAAAATTAAACAAAGTTAATTACGCTGGCTGGGAAAACTGTCTGGAACTTGCCAATGACGAAGTCAAACTGGTAATCACTCTTGATGTCGGTCCCCGGGTAATCTTTTACGGCTTTAAAGACGGGGAAAATGTTTTTGTCAATTTCCCGGAAACGCTGGGCAAAAATGCCGGCAATGAATGGACCAGTTACGGCGGCCACCGGCTCTGGCACGCGCCGGAGGTAAGCCCCCGCACCTATTATCCGGATAATTCCGAGGTTCCTTACTCCTTTGACGGCAGAACCCTGACGCTTGACTGCCCGGCGGAAGAGACCAACCTGATGAAAAAGGTTATTGAAATAACCCTTGAGGAAACCGGAACCAGAGTTTTCCTGAACCAGAAAATCTATAACCTCGGCGAATGGGGAAAACTCTTCTCCTGCTGGTCGCTTTCAGTAATGGCTCCCGGCGGTCGTCTGGTGCTGCCGCAGGAAAAATATATTCCCCACGGCGCAGGAGAGGGTGAAACCTTCCTTCCAGCGCGCCGTTTAGTGCTGTGGCCCTTTACCAATATGGCGGATTCCCGTTTCACCTGGGGGGAAAAGTTCATCCAGCTGGCTGAGGCAGACATCGATTCAAAAATCAAGTTCGGCGTCACCAATTCACGGGGCTGGACCGGTTATTCTCTCGGCGGCAATTTCTTCCTCAAGCGCAGAGCGGATTTTGACGCCAGGGCGCAATATCCGGATATGGGATGTTCCGAAGAGTACTTCACCATGCCGGGCATGCTGGAAATCGAGATGCTCTCTCCGCTGAAAATGGTGGAAAAAGGCGAATATAATGAATTAGCGGAGAGCTGGGAACTCTTTCATCTTGACCTGCCGGAGGACGATGAAGGCATAGAAAAATCTCTCGCCGGGATCGGGGTGGAATAAACTATGGCAGAGATACCGGAAAGCATTATCGTACTGGACTTCGGTTCG
>CASECL010000126.1 GCA_949286445.1 uncultured bacterium
GAAGTTTTCAGCAATACCGGAGTGACAGGAACGGTATCTTTCGGCGGCGAAATGGTTTTCTCCGGCGGCACGATTGATTTATCCGGCGGAACTCTGGCTCTGGATATAAGCAGCCGGGGAGCGCGGGAAAATGCCATGATTGACAGCCCGGATAATATCTCCGGCGGCACCATGGCATTGTCCATGACCAACTCGCAGGGAATGGGGCATTACAATTTGTTTTCCAATGCCGCGGATTATAATGGAGAAATCACCGTTTATCTGCCGTACAGCGGAAATTTCGGAATGGTGATGACAACCGGGGATAAAGTAATTTACGGCAGGTTGTCATATTCATTGCGCCGCCGGGACGATACCGTGTATTTTTCCATTGGCAAATGTTTCACGCCGGGGGATCTGAACGGGGATGGCTTCCGGGATGTCATTCTGGCCAATTCCGCCGGATATGCCGGAGGATGGCTGGTGGGAGATGACGGCAAAGTTACCTGGGATAATCTTAGCACCCTGGGCGGCGGATGGGAAGTATTCGGAGTGGGCAATACCTCCTGGGATGAATACTCTGATATTTACATACATAATACCTACTCCAATACCATCGGCGTCTGGCGGGTGGGGAAAAACGGTGCGGTAACGGGATATGAAACAGTACAGTCTTTTGATGCCGCTACTCAGGTGTTGGGCATGGGGGACTTCAACAATGATTCGGTAAGTGATCTTCTGCTGCGCAACAGTAATGGAGCGGTAGGCGTTTATTTAACTGACGGCAGCGGATGGAATTACATTCAAAGTCTGGGACCGGAATGGAGTGTCAGCGGCGTCGGGGATCTCAACGGTGACGGTTATGATGATATCGTGCTGACCAATTCCGCCGGATATGCCGGAGCCTGGCTGCTGGGAAGCGGCGGAACTCCGGATACGGTTTATTCCGGATTGGATAATTTGAAAGAAGGTCAAACCGTTGCCGGCTGCGGCGATGTAAATGGTGACGGGGTTGATGATGTCATTATCCGACAGGGGCAGTATTTCGGGGCCTGGATTATTTCTGACGGCAGAGCTGTGGAATGGATGGGACTGGGGACTTTGACAGAGGGTACACAGCTGGAAACAATCGGCGATTATGACGGCGATGGTATTGATGATTTGCAAGTCCGTACCTCGGCTGGCGATATCGGGGTATTGCTGGTAAAAGGAGCGGATAATCTGCAGTGGGTCTATTTCAACAGTGTGGGAGATGAGTGGTCAAGTGCACTGTCCGCAAATTTCCCCGGCTGATGGATAACCGGCAGCCGGTCAGGCTGTCTTCGGAATAAACCGTAAAAAGCAGAACCGCTGTAATTTCCAATAAGCTGCCGGAAATTACAGCGGTTTTTATTTACTACAGGGAAATGAGAAAATCAATTTCCATTTTCAGTATAAGGCAGATGAGCCGCCCTGGACATGGCTTCAACGTTTTCCGGCGGCACATTAGGCAGCAGTGCCTCATGGCTGGGACTTACAATCAGATCCGGTCCCAGAAGTGAACGTACCCGGAGAACGTCATTGAAAATTTCCTCCGGAGTGCCGTGTACCAGAAGATCCTGGGTGTCAATACCGCCGCAGAAAGCGATTTTCCCTTTGAATGCCGCCAGTTTTTCCGCCTCCATATTGGCCGCTTTGGCCTGGAGCGGGTGAAGAGTATTTACCCCCATATTGATAATATCGGGAATAACCTTTGATATAGCTCCGCAGGAGTGCAGCATAACTTTTTTGTTGTAACTGTGCCCCAGAGAGGTAAGTTCCTGGAAATAGGGGAATACAAATTCCTTGAAACATTCCGGACTTATCATAATATCCAGCTGGGTTCCGAAATCGTTGCCGAAGAAGTAGGCGTCAACTTCATCACCGGCGACTTTGAAGAACGCTTCTGTACCGGCGAGGTAAAAGTCAACAATATGCCGGGTAACCGCCTTTACTACATCCGGATTGGTGTACATTTTTATGAAGTATTCCTCCATTCCGAACATATCTCCTACAATGTGGAAAAACGGGCTCCACATGCCTCCGGCACGGAAAACATCGCCGCTGGCACGGAATTTTGCCAGCACTTCAGTAAAATCAAAGGCTTCGGGATCCGGCCAGGGGTAGGTTTCCACCTCATCAATGGACTCACAATCGGAGAAAACTCCGGCGCAGGAAAGTCCTTCGCCTTTTCTGGGATTGGGGAATGGGGTGCCTTTGGTGTAACCGCTGTCGCAGGAAATCCAGATCATATCATCGCCGAGGATTTTTCTGATTTCCGCTTCTGAATCAGTTTTGAAGTATTTTTTGTAAATCGGCCAGGTATCTTTGTGGGGATATCCCATCCAGAACCCGCTCCGCGGAACCGGTTTGCCGTCAAAAATATCCCGGATCAATTCCCGTGAAGTCATCATAAATATTATCCTCTCAATCGTTCCATAATTGCAGTACCGAATTTTTGCTGTTACTGCGGTCAGTTTTCATATTCCCGGCATACCCGGAGTGCCATTTCAGCCCATTGTGACAACCGCTGCCAGTCGCCCCGGAGGGTACTGATATCCTTGAGAATTACTTCAACATTTACTCCGCGCAGCGGATCAAGCCGGGCGCGAAGTTCTTTTTCCGCCTTTTCCAGATTGAAAACATCTTCGGCAAGAACCGCCGGGTTTGGTTTCATGCTGACCACAAAATCTTTTCCGGCGGCGTCCACCAGTTTATCCAGATCGCACCACGGGCTGGCGGAGATTTTCCGCAAATTGGAGATGCTGCGCAATATGCCGATTTTATTGTGCAATGCTTCACAGCAGCCGTAATAAGCGTATTTGAATTGTTTAAGCCATTCCCGGTCAAAGACCAGAGAAAGTTCTTCGTGCATTTCCGGGCTGACACTGCCGAAAATCTGAGCTACCGCACATCCCCATTGATCAGAGGGTTTCACCGGGCGGTTCTCCACCTCCAGATCCGGGGCGCACCCCATTCCTCCGGAACCCACCCGGTAATTGCCGTGGTGAACTGTCAGCAGATTTTTTTCTTCAAACTGCCGGTAAAGTGAAACAGATGCATCAAGAAAACGGCGCACCAGAGTTTTGACCAGCTCCGGCTCCAGCACCAGAGCCATAAGGAGTTCCCCGGTGTCCCAGCGCATGCTCAGATAGTCCCAGGGGGAAAACCACCAGGTGGGTACACCCATATTTTTCACCGGCAGAATATCGCCGAAAACGTCATCGGCTGTTTCTGCGATCTGCTGAGTTTCCGGCAATATTTCCAAAACCGGAGGCACGATTTTCATTGCGTCTTCCATGGTTTTGAATAAAGTTTTGTAGTGATGGGAATTTACATCTCCATTCTGCCGGATGACATCCTCCTCAATCGGTACGCCGAAATCAAACGGCTTCATCATAAGCGGAGCATAGAAAAATGGTTCTACAATCATATCCCCGGGAAGCAGTTTGAACTGAAATAATATCCTGCGCAGCATTACTTCAATCTGCCGGGCAGTCTGATCGCAGCACTGATTTTGCAGCAATGGACAGGAGGATATTTCATCATAGCATATTTCATTGATCCAGAGCAGGGGGCGGACTTTCTGCAGGCTGTTAAGTTTGCGCCAGTTCTCCAGATTTTCCTTTTGAACCGGAAGCGCGGCTGCTCCGGCAATTTCTTCTGCCAGTGATCTGAGAATATCCCGATCGTGAACATTAAGCATAAATAACCTCATATCAGAAGTGAATTGAATTGGGATTAATGTAGATGATTATCAGTTCTGTGTCAAACCGGTTTGATGTATAAAATTTTCAAAAATATGAATAAAAAAATCATCTTTATTCTGTATATATGCCGGCCGCAGTTCAGAAAATAATTTCCAGGAACTGACCGGAAAAAGGTAATAACATTGGCGCGCAGGAAAACTTGAAATAACAGCTCTGCTCCGGAATATGTTTTTATAAAATTCCGCCCTGCCGGAACTCTCAGCAGGGCGGAAAATTGGAGACAAAGAGCATTGTCTCCGGAAATTAAACTGGAAAAATTATTATGCCAGCGTGGTGTAGAAGGTGTATCCGGCAAACTGATCTTTGTCCGCCGCCTGAACCACCGCAAATTTGCCTTCGCTGGCGTTGTAGCCGAAGCCGGGACCGGTCCACTCTTCAACCTGCTGAAGCGCAGCTCCGTCAACCCGGATATTGTCGATGCTGAAATCCACTGCCAGGTCAAAGATATTGTGACTGACGGTTTCCGCGGTTGCTCCGGTTACGTCAATCAAGCCGCTGCCGCAGTTTCCAGTCAGCGTTACATTGCTGTCTGCCGTGATAAACAATTTATCAATATCC
>CASECL010000127.1 GCA_949286445.1 uncultured bacterium
TGCACAACTTTTTCATTGACAACGTTATCGGTCATTTCATTCAAAGGAATGAAAACTTTATGTCCGACAATACCAATAACGACTTTGGCATAGTCGATAAATTCTTCAAGTTCGCTTTCTTTTTCCTCAGTGATATTACCTGGGGTAGGGTCATTGCCATTTTTCACGATGTAACGGCCGGCACGCTTCGCCAACTGTGTAAATTGATTTTCTAAATAGCTGATCTCGGTGGGACCAAAAGAATTGTTTGCTGTCGTGATAGCAACTGCTTCTGTCCAATAATCTTTTTCTGGACTACGAGCGTGTTCCAAGATTCTTCCGAGCAAACCATTGCCATTTTTACGGAGACCAGCTTGTCCTACATAAACGACATTTTCTCCAGTTTCATCAGATTTCCCAAAAAGGAAATAAACCCCACTCTGCTGTAAATCTGCTCGTTGCCTACAATTATCTAATTCTGTCCTCGGTATTTTATAAATTATCCCGGTCCAATTCGGCATGGTATACTTAATTATTCCAGTAACGGAACCATTGAGCAAATATAATAAAACCGTTCTTCCCCGTTGAATCATTGGAAAACCTCCGCATTTTTAAAATGACACAGAGAAATGTATCACGGCAATGTAAAAAAAACAAGGCATCACTTAAAATAAAAAATACATATTTATCATAACAGCCGACTTTAAATGGAAGAAAATGGTATAATGTTCAAATAAAAATTTATCATAGAACAAATACTCGAAAAATCAAAAACACTGTCACAATATTTTTCTTAATCTCAGGATATAACAATATTCCCAAAAAACTTGAAGATTTAGGATATAAAAAACGATTCGCGAGAACCTGATTCGCAGCTGCAATTCACATCCCGGAAAAATCAAATGTAAATATACTTTTAATGACTGATTTTTTGGGATACAAGCCTTAACCGCAGATAATCCAAATTATTTGCGCTCACATCACTTTAAAGTTTGTGTTCAAAAAACTTGCAGCAGCAATAAACTTTTTTCCACCACTGAATCCCCAAGATACTTCATTACGAAGTCCGACTGAGATTTTTCATTTCTCCTTAACTAACGAACGCAGACATCGTTCAGGTACATCTCCTAAATTTTTACTGCAAAAATCTCTATATACTGTACACATAAGTATCCAATACTACTTATCCAAATACCTATTCAAAATATCGCCAATCACATTAGCTGCTGCCTCAGAGATTTCAAATTCATCAAACGAAGTACTGATTATAGTTACTCCTCCATCCCGTTTTTCAACTCTGAATATATCTGCATACAAAACTCTCCAAGACCTCGAATCTGTAAGAAAATAAATTGCTTCATTTGTCAACGCAACTCCATTCTTGCAACTACCCAAAATAGTTGTATCCAGCAATAAAAGCACTTTTTCCTTTTTTATTATTTCCCCGATTTTATCTGGAAGTTTTTCAAAAAAGTTATTGGCCTTATCTTGCGGAATCAACGGGAAAATAAACATTTTTTTATTCCCTGAATTGCGATAAACCGATAAAACTTGAAGTAATAATAAGTTGTCAGGAACAGGGTCAGACGGGGGCTCTGCCATCGGCTGTTTTACCGGGAAATCACTTTCTTTTACCTTGACGACAATCGGGATGTTCTGCAAGCGATCAGGCAGCCTTGTTGGTGTCGAATCAGCTTCTAATATTTCAGGACATGGCAATTCTTTTTCTTCATCCGTAAATGAAAATGATATGCCTTGTTTCTTTAAATTCCTCAGCTCATTCAATAGATCGCATATTTCAGAAGGCACTGTATGTGACGCCTCCAAGACTTTTCCAGGTGTTATTTGAATGTTATTTTTTTCATCTGCATGAATAAGTGTATCTGCCGCAAAAAATTCGGCCCAGGAAAGCTGGTAAGTTGTATTTTGATTTTTGTCCAGCATCTCCTGAGATTTTTTCTTGAATAATGTTTTAAATACCACATTTTTTGCAACACCTGCAAGCAGATCATTGCCATTATTCCAAGCCAAGCCTTTGGGAGTAATTGCAAAGCCACTTTTTCCACTGGATAACATTGTTGTATGAACATAAATTACAGGTTCAGAATCATATTGCATGAATTCTCTGATGACAGACTGCTTCTCCGACGGGATATTTTTCCATTGTATAAATATTTTTCTGCCTTTGATAAAATGCCATACAAAATTCCAGAGAGCAATAAAAAATAAACCTTCGTCTGCATGAGCAGATATGGCTTCCTGACGATTTTTAAAACGGAACCCAAATGAAGTACACGCAATATCATCAAAATGCATGATCGCCTGATTTATGCTTTCAAGAAGCCAATCCGCATTTATCTGCAACTCCGTTGCCTTAGCCTCAATTTCCTGCTTTGCAGATTTTGCAGTATTTTCATCGGCGGTAAAGTCGTATTTTTCATAAACAGCCCATAACTCTTTCTGCTTATCTGCTTCATCTCGCGATTGAAATGTATGACCGCCGACAGTCCGATATGCAATATCATAACGTTCTATCAGTTTTTCCAATGGAGTATATTCGCAATAGCCATCTATCTCCAGCTCTGCGGCTTTCTGAGCCATAACCTCGCGTAATTTTTGCGCCTGCGATTCTGATGTAATTTCGATCTGCTTATAAAACTCGTCAAGAGCTTTTTGTGCATTTTGCTGAATCAGACGAAATGCCGCATCCATGTATGGCAAAAGCCAGTCTACAGAAATTTTTAACTGTTCTGCCTTTTTCAGAACTGCGGCCTGTGATTCCATGGCAATTGACTTTTTGGTTTTGAAATCCAGTTTTTCGTAAAGCTGATAAACACTTCTTTGTTTATCAGCTTCTTCTCTTGTGTCAAAAATTCGTCCGCATACGGTTCGGTATTGTAAATCAAAATCGCATATTTTGCGTTCCAAAGGTTTGTACACAGTGAAATCTAAAATACCAAGCTCGTCAGCTTTTCTCTGCATAGATTTTCTGGCTTCAAGTGCATCCTCCTCAGAATTGATTTTCAAGGAATCGAAATAATTTGCCAAAGCCGTTATTTGAAGTTTTGGTAATACTTTGATACGGAAGAACTCAGCTATTTTCGACAACTCTTTTTTCGGATCAGCATATTTCTTAAAGATAAATTCATATAGATTTTCATTATACGGATCCAGCGTTAATGCCTTCAGACAAATCTCCTGAATTTTATCATCCGGGACATTTCCCTTAACCATGTTATCGCACAGTGAATGCGATGTTTCAACATCACTGTGCGTAATACAATCTACTTCAAACGATTTACAATTTTGTTCTGTATAAAGAATCAGGGATTTGTGAGCATTGGCAACCACAGAATAGACAGCATTTGCAAAACTTTTAATAGTTCTTTTGCTTTTAAAAAAACTATCCTTTTTTATTGAATTGCCAATTGCGGATATTCCCCGTCCTATCATATTAAACGTACCAGATATAGCTGCGCCAGTGAGGTTTAAAGCTCCTGCAGTTGCAGCCCCCTTCAATGCGCCGGAAATGCCAAAACCCCCTCCAACCCATGCGCTACCGGCAGATGCTGTACGCGCAGCTCTAATTGCTTCCTTTTCTTCTTCACTGGTCGCAATTTCTTCAATAAAATCAGCCACCCGCTGGTAAGGCTCATCAAAAGCTTCGACATCAAGGAATTGTTGAATAAAACGCTCGGTATCTATGTCATAGTGTTCATTTTCTGCCAGGATTTTTACCGCCAGATCTCCTGTTTTACGTAAATACTTACCAAACCATACGGGAGAATATTGACATAAATCGTCAAGATTTTTAAATTCAGAATAAAAATTTGCCATGACGTCAGCATAACACTCTTCTGCCAGAATTTCAAAACGATTTCTGGTTTCAAAATAACGGACACGAGCTTCAGAAAACTCAAGTTTACTATTAAAAAGCGGGAATGTTTTTTGTGTCATTGCCATAAACTCCTGATTATCTGATATAACACTCATACAATATACTGCGGCATATTAAAATACAAGTTTTTATTATTGAAATATGTAAACTTTTTCGTGATATCTGGTTATGACTTATGAATATAATGAAAACTTCTGACTGACCAATAAACTATCACACACAAAAATATAAGGCATCAAAATTAAAATGAGACACACTACTCCATTGAAGTATCCAACTGCGAACGAACCGGTTGGCAAGCAAGAAATCCCCCGGAGCGATATTGGAAGTCTGAATAATTGAGCAGTCAGGAAAAAATTTCACCGGCAGCTCTCGATTTAAAACCAGGCTTTAAGTAATATACAGAGACAAAAGAAAAAAACAGCCACATGAACCGCATAAAAAGAATAATAATTTCACAAAATCTTGTTACTTAGGCTTGGAAATGCAAAAAATAAGATACTCAGATAAATGTTTGTTATTATCGCACATTGTTATTTAATAAAGAATCACTGATTTTCCACAAAAAAGAAAATATATAAATCACCATTGCCATCGTCAGCCTATCTTAATATAACGTCATTAACCTCATAACATACTTCGCTGTCAGGATAAAACAATAAATGTGTTCCAAATAATGACAGACAATTTTACTCGAATATTTTATTTTTTGACTGCAACAAAAACTTCTCTGAAAATAAAAAAACTTGATTAGGCTCGTGCTCTTGACGTGACACTTCTTGAGGTTCACTTATCTGGCTATAACCTTTAACTGTAGAAATTTTATATTTTAAAGTTAAACTATTAAAACAAAAAAATATTTAAATAACGGCACTGATTTTAATGCATATAAGTTTTTGATACATAAAAATTTGCGTTTTTGATTGAAATAGAAATTCCTGAAGATTTATTTCCCTCCGCGGCAGGAAGTAAAAATAACCTGATTCTAAACGTATTTTTTTACCATCGATAATTTCAAATGTCAAATTTTGGTATTTTTCTTGCTTGAGCTATATACAAAAGGAATGAGATTATTATTTGATTGGAGAAAATCATCACGTTTATCTATGTGCCAAAATATGTACAATTATTCATACCATCACATTACGAAAAAAACAACACACCGGTAATGAAAATGAACAGGGAAATTTGAGTCCGGCTCATCTGTCTCTTTGCTGAAAGCTTTGATACAAGGTTTTCAGCACTGATACATGCTTAGAATATGATAAAAAGAAAGCTGTTTTGAGCTAACACAAAAGATAAAGAATAAACGTGCGCTCCTCTTCCTGGCGTCATCGCTGGTGAATCTGCCCCCGGATATCGTATACGCAATTCTGGACGGACAGGAGCTAAAGTTGTTGACCTTATCCAATCTCCGATCCGGCTTTCTCGACAACCGGCAGGAACAGCGAACTTTTTTCGACATCGAATAATAGAATCCCGACCACACTTTACTACAAAGCCTAACCGGGATTTTTGCTTTTTTGCAAAATAGTTACATTTTGGGGAGATGACTTGCCAAAACAGTTATTTTTCTGCCAAAACACTTACTTTTTGCTGTTTTTTATTTTTCTTTGTTACGTCCAATGATCTCCTGTTCGACAATTGCAGCCAGCTTTTCGATCTCTGGATCCGAAAGTTCTTCAAAAGATTTTCTACGTGATTTCGGAAATTTTCCATTATTTTGCTGAGTGAACATGATGAATTGAAGTGCCTTGTTTTCCGGCATATCAACGATATTCCTCATTTTAACTCTCGCATTTTCCCAAGCAATCAAATAATCCAATTCTGGAATTAATTCTGTCTTTAATGTCTCATCTACAACATCAAAGAAATCTTCCACAATTTTTGTAAAATTGATGAAACGATAAAAGTCACTCGTCTCGCTTGTAACAGTCATGGAACCATCATCAGCTAGAACATAATTTATTTTTTCCATCAATTTTTTGGAGAAGCTCTCCAGCATACCATCATATAACTGAGATTGCTTATACAACACCGCCGAAACCGGGAAAATAATATTCTCAGGATTAAATTTCTTTGCGGTTAAAATATGATGCAACAAATAACGATGAATTCGGCCATTCCCATCTCCAAACGGGTGAATAAAAACAAATGCAAAAGAAAGAATGCAAGCCGTTATAACA
>CASECL010000128.1 GCA_949286445.1 uncultured bacterium
GAGGTCCTTTACTCTTCCCGGATAATAGATCATTTCCAGTTCGCCGCTATCCGGACGGACGTGGAATTTATCCAGTGTTCGCAAATAAATTTGATAAGACTTATCAGAATTAAGTTCATTTTCCAGCCACTTATCCAGCCGGGGGGATATTACTCCTGCCGGAAGCGGAACTCTTCCCACATAGACAGATTTGAGATTGAAATGCAATTTTCCGTCGGTATATTCCGGAGTGGCGGAGCCGGAAATTTCCAGAGATGGACCATTTTTCCACAATGGATGCAGATAAGAAAAGAAAAATCTTCCTTTGTCATAGGTTGTAGTGTAATTAACCTGATCCAGATTTTTCTGCCCGTTTGGGGCTGCGGCATCTGCCGGCATTGACGGCATAATCGCCTCCAGACGGTCTCTGTTCATCCCCAGACGAAGCAATGAATTTACATCATCCGGAGAAAATAACATTATTTCCCGGTTGTCCGGCGGAGAGTTATAAATGTTTTTCATCTGGGAGGAAACGAATTTTGAGTAAAATACATAATCGCGGAACGTCAGTTCCGGTACCGGATAACCGGATTTGAAACTCAGAAGAAATACACAGCAAAGCACAATAGATAATATCAGCCCCACAATCAGACTGAAAAAAAATTTTTTAAGCCGGGAACTTTTCCCCTTGCCGTTTGACTTGGTGGTTTTATTTTTTCTGCTTGCCGCCATATTGACTCATTCTCCTCCGGAGGGACATTCCGGATATTTCTGTATTTTATATCTCTTATTCTGCTGTCAGGCGTACACCGCCGGGCGGATATAAACCATCCTGGTTAAATCCCCGTCAAAGTCCTGTCCCCGGTAATTCAGTAAATCTGAAATTTGAAATTTTGCAGTTTTCAATACTGCCGGAGTGAAAATCTTCTTTACTGCCTCGGCATCCTGTGCCGGAACGGCGCACTCTCCATGGTATGAAGCGAAAAATTCCTCTGCCCCGGCCCGGTTCAAGACCTTCTCCACGCCATCCGGCCGCCATTCGCCGTCAACTTTCTTCACGCCGAAAAAGAGTATTTCTGAATTTCTGCCGTCAAACAGTACTCCTCCCTGTTCGCCTGCAAGTCCGGCCTGTGAAGCATAAGATACCGCTCCCGGGACGCAGCGGCTTTGCGCTTTGCTGCCGAAAACAAAACCTTGAGTCAATGCCGCCGCCAGTCTCAGCCCGGAAAAACTTCCCGGCCCGGAACCCACCGTCCAGAAATCAATGTCCTTTATTTCCAGTCCATGATTTTTCAAACCGTCGATCAACAGTCCGGCAAATTTCGCCCCGTCACGGCCGAAAACCGGAAAACGCTTCTCCTCAAAAATTCCCCCGTCCCGGGCAAAGGCAAAAGATCCCTCATGAGAAGAAAGATCCAATGCCGCTGAAAGTACGTTCATTTTATTTTTCTCCCGCGGCAATGATGGCTTTTGCCAGCTCACGATCACCGGTTTTGCGCCGGGAGAGTTTTAAAACGCCGTCTTTGACTACGGCTTCGCCCGGCATGGAGCGCAGATTGTAGATGCCGCCCATGCTGTAACAGTATGCTCCGGCATTTCCAATCGCCAGCAGATCTCCTTCGCGTATTTCCGGCATTTCCCGCTGTTCGGCGAAACGGTCACCGGTTTCACAGATGTTGCCGCAAATATCATAAACTTGTTTTTTCCCGTCCGGATTGCTCAGATTGTGTATCTGATGGTATGCGCCGTAGAGCACAGGGCGGATAAGCTGTGGAAATCCGGAATCACATCCGGCAATAACCCGGGTACGGTTGTATTTTATGGTATTCACCCGGGTAAGCAGCACGCCGCACTCCGCCGCCAGATATTTTCCCGGTTCAAAGCGGATACCGAGCTTTTTACCGTATTTTTCCCGGAGGGCTTCAAAAAGTTCAGCAATATGCGCACCCATGGCAACATAGTCCACCCGCGCCTCATCTTCCCGGTACGGTACTTTGAAGCCGCCGCCGAAATCCAGAAATTCCAGCTCCGGAAAATTCTCCGGAGTGGCGATACGCATTAAGTTTTCCATACTCCGGTAAACCGATTCGCATTTCTGCAGTCCGCTGCCGGTATGTTCATGCAGTGCCTTGACATGCAATGAATTGCGCCGGACAATATCCAGCACTTCATCCAGATCGTCAAAAAGTATGCCGAACTTGGTAAGATCGCCTCCAGTCATGGTATTGGCGCTGTCGCCGTCGCAGACGTCAGGATTGAAACGCAGACAAATATTGCTGCCGGGATATTTTTTGCCGAATTTCCTCAGTCTTGAAAGAGAGCCGATATTCATCAGCACCCCGGTTTCCGCCACTTCATCTACTTCAAAATCGGTCATGTTGTTGGCCGTGTAAATGATTTTATCTTTCGGGAAACCCAGCTCCAGAGCAAGGAAAACCTCTGCCGGACTTACCGTATCCAGTCCGGCTCCGGCTTCCAGAAGCGTCTTGAGCAGGTCAATATTGTAATTGGCCTTCATGGCGTAATGAATTGCCAGACCTTCGCAGGGAATGAATTTAAAAAGATCACGGTATCTTTCTTTAACCAGATCCAGATCGTAAACAAATAACGGCGTACCAAAACGCTCCGCCGCTTCAATCAGCAATTTCGCATCCATGGGAAATGATTTTCTCCATTGTTTTAATATTTATTAATTACCGCAAGCATTTCCAGCGGTTCACTTCCCACGCTTTTTACTGCGTGTCCGGCGCCGTCTCCGGTGTGAATGGTGTCTCCGGCGTTGAGCAGAAAAATCCCCTTGTCGTCATCGGTAACCTCGGCTTCACCCCGGATGATAACAAAAATTTCTTCTTCATTCTCGTGGCGGTGAAATCCGATTGAAGATCCCGGTGCCAGAATCAATTTGGCAAAAAGCCGGTTGGCTGATTTGAGTTCATCGCTGCTCCAGAAATGTTTGATCACCACATCGCCCTGGCCGCCGCGCATCTGGTGTTTGACATCTTCCGGCAAATCATTGTATTTTTTATGCATTTTTCAGCACTCCGAATATATTGTTGTATTTTTTCTGATTCAATGCTTCGATATATGCGCTGACTTTGGTGTAGGTGCTGCAGGGATCTATGGTCTGATCCACGCAGTCGCCGTCCAATACCAGCAGCGGTACCGAGGTTTTATTCAACTCTTCACGCAAATGTTTGACAAAGGAGCTGTCCGCCATTGAACAGCGTCCGAAGCCGTGATTATAGAGGATACAGCCGTTGTAATTAAGGCTCTTGGCCTGTTCCACAATAGTTTTCACCCGCAAATTGGGATCCATAAAGCCCACAGTGAGCAGTTTTTTCGCCAGAGCCCGGTAAGGATCGGAGGGGTCAAGTTTATCCCAGCCGATAAAGTTGACTTCCTCAAAAACGATCGGCGCATTGCATTCCAGCTCGATATAATCCAGCAGGGACACATCATAGAATGGCGGCAGATGCAACCAGAGCAGACGGTGAGTGTCTTCCACCTTGATTTTGTCTGCTATTTCGTCCCGGAAACGGGTAAGTTCTGCCAGGTATTTTTTCTGGATTTCCACCAGCTCTTTTTTCCCCCAGAGCTGGGAAAAGATAGAAGCATAATAAATTGCCTGTGACCCGCGGATCAATGGCGGGGAATTAAAGCGCAACTCATTGCACTTCAGGGAATATTCCCGCGCCTCATTGGATAATTCGCAGGCATCGGAAAGTTTCCGGGGATCCATTTTTATATGCATGGCCTTTTCCATCAGATACACTGCGCGCTCCAGATCGGTGGCCAGGTGTTCCACGGCGTTGCCGTCCTTGTTGGGCGGAGTCTGCAGTGAATAGAAACGGTCTTCAATTCCGTAAGTACGTCCCAGATCGTGGAACACCCGTTCCCCCTGTTGACAGGGCTGTGAAGTGGATACCCCGTAATCCGGTTTCGGCAGCTTTACTCCCTCCAGCACCCGGAGAAATGAACAGGTTTCGCTGGAATACCCCTTGTATGCCGCCTGATCAAAAGCTTTTTTGATTTTGTGTGAACTTCTGGCAAACAGTGCGGCATAGGTTTCCAGCGTCAGGCTGCGCACCCCCAGAGCATTGAGAATTTCGGTGGGGAAAAACAGGTTACGCCACACCAGAGGAGTATCTCCGCCATGAAGTGAGGAGAGAAAATCTTTCCGGGTAGCTTCAGTACGCAACCCGGCAGACTCCAGTTTGCGTATCGGTGGAGCAAAATGAGCAGATGTGTCCAGTTTGCCCTTCAGACCGGTAAACTCCATGGCCAGGCAGGCCGCTCCCAGCGCACCGAGAACGCTGTGAAATTCCGGTATGATAATGTTGTTGCCCGTGATCTGTTTAAGATAATAGGCCACCGCCCGGTTGTAAGCTACTCCGCCCTGGAAAATAATATCTCCCGAATACCCCTGGAAAATCTCTCCCACCCCGGACATTATAGTTCTGGCCTGAGCCCGGCAGGCTCCGCCGATAATTTCGCCCAGCGGGTAACGGTTTTTGAATTTATTTATAGATGTGGCACTCAGTACGGCACAGACCGAGGAAAATTCCAGTGAACTGTCGTAATTGGCTTTGTCCGCCATTTCCTCCACCGGCACATTCAGTTTTGCTGCCACGCTGTCGAGAAATGCCCCGGTGCCGGCGGCGCAGACTCCGCTCATTTTGGAGTTCCACATATGCATTTGCTCATTATAGATCATGGCCTTGCTGTCCTGACCGCCGACGTCAAGAATTGCCTTGCAGTCCGGGTAGTAATGCTTGGCACCGGCAACGTGAGCGGATACTTCGCTTACCTTGAAATCATAGGGCAGCACTTCCCGGGTGTCTTCAACAATCTGGCTTCCGGTCACTACCGTACAGGATATTTCAGAAAGGTCGGAAACTCCTGCTCCCAGCAGAAATTTATCCACTGTCTGGCGGATGGCCCCGATATTGCAGGCTCCGCAGCGGGTACATACCCCGGTGCAGCGGACACGGCCGGAGTCAACCGGTTTGGTACGCTGATAGCACATGTGCTTTACCTTGCCGTCGGAATTCATCAGAACGGCTTTGAATGTGGTAGAGCCAATATCTATACCTAAAAATAATTCTTCTTTTCGCATGATGGAATAGTACTCATTTTTTGCGTTTTGCGTTCTCTGTTCATCCCGGTAATATACACCGTTTTACGGTCATTTTCAAGTTGCGGGCAGAGTTGACGGCAGGATATTTACTGATTTCTGCTGGTCAGATATTCCAGCAGTGAACGCAGCAGTTCCCGGCAGCGGCACGGGGGGAAGAAGTCCAGTTTTTCCAGCGCAGAAGCAGTGTATTTTTCTGCCAGCTCCAGCGTTTTATCTGCGGCTCCGCCGGTATTGAGCAATTTCCGGGCAAGATCGATATCTGAGTCAGAATAATTTTCCCTGCCGCAGAGTGCGAGCAATTTCTGCCGTTCCGTCTCACTGCCGGAACGGCGCAGGGCTTCGCAGAAAAGGTAAGTCGGTTTACGTTCCCTGAGGTCTCCGCAGATGGCTTTGCCGAGCTTGCTGTAATTTCCGTAAATACCCAGATAATCATCCCGCAGCTGAAACGCCACACC
>CASECL010000129.1 GCA_949286445.1 uncultured bacterium
CGCCTGTTTAGCCACACGGTTAGCTGGAATAGCCGCCAGCTGAGCGGTAATTGTGGTCCCGATATTAGATCCAAGCACCAGTGCCACCGCGGTATAGAGATCAATCAGCCCTCCAGCTCCCAGCGCAATGATTATACCGGTGCAGGCAGAACTGCTCTGAATTATAAGAGTAGTCAGTAAGCCAATGCCAATAGCCCCAAGCAGGGCAAGAGGCGGAATCACTCCGTCAACCGGTGCGCATTTGAAGGTCTGAAATGCCGACATAAAAGCAGGGTGTTCAGAAAGCTGCTGGAGTTCACTGCTCATAAGCTCCATGCCGAGAAATAAAAAACCAAGTCCGGTTATAGTTTCACTCCAGCCTGCGATTATCGGTTTTGAGAAAAAACTCATCAGCAATCCGATGATAATTGCCGGCATAATTATCCAGGCAATATCAAACGCAACCAGCTGCGCAGTAACCGTAGTACCGATATTGGCTCCGAAAATTATCCCGGTAGCCTGAACCAGATTAAGCAGTCCGGCATTGACAAAACCGATAACCATCACTGTGCTGGCACTGGAAGATTGAATTACCGCGGTTACCGCCGTTCCGGAAAGTATCGCCACAAACCGGTTGGAGGAAAACAGCTGGAGAAATGAACGCATACTGTCTCCGGCGATACGGTGAAGCCCGTCACTCATCATTTTCATTCCGAAAATGAAGATCGCCAGACCGCCAAAAACATTAAGAAGCAACATTGTCATATTGTACAGTCCTTGAATTTTCGCTTATATTCGTCTTTTTTACTGCCGCTATCGGGCAAAACATGCTATTTTTATGACGTAATTTTCAGTTTAACTGCATTGTCTGAATTTCAGCCGGCTCTCATTATCGGAAAAGCACAGCCGTTCCACCCCTGCCTGACGGAATAAATTCCGTACTCCCTCCCCCTGCGCATAAATGCGTTTTCTCCCGGCGGATCTCTTTCATTTTTTTAATCTGCCGGGTATTTATCCGGTCATGCCGGCGGACCGTCCCGGGCAGAGACTGAACTTCCCGGGACAATCTGCCGTGGAAAAATCCCGGTTTCAGCTGGGTATTCACATTTCTGCTCATTTACATTACCAGTGACTGCCGCAGCATCAGCAAGTTTATTCCAGGCGGCAGTCAATGCCCAGGTCTCAACATCAGAAATATTTTTAGCCATAAGACGTTTTGCCGGACGGGAGATAATGCCGAATCCGATCCGGCGGACGGCTTTGGATGAACCCTGCTGCACGTCGCTTGAGGAAGATAAATCCGCATCTTCAATACCGTCTTCGTCCATCATAAAAGGTCTGACGTCTGCACTTCCGGAAAGGTTGTATAAATCATTTTCGGCGGCACTGGAGGGGCTCTGCCCTGTTTCGAAGGCGGATTGCTGCGCTGTATTTTCATCGGCACCGCTCAGGTTGCTTTCAGAAGTTAAAACGGAAGTACCGGATAATAACAGAACAAACAGCAGGATAAGTGAATTTTTAAGCAGAAAGCATTGATTCCGGAAAAATTTTCCGGATTGTCGAGTATCGCCGGTTTTTTTGCTGTCGTAAATCGGACCCATTTAATCTCCTGAATATTTCAATAATATACCGCCCAAACGGGCATTTTTCAAGAGCCGTCCCCCAACATTTCCCGGTTATTTAAGAGTGACAGCAGCAGTTCGCCTAACTGTTTCAAATTGAAAGTTGCCTGCCTGTTCCGGTGCCGTTTAAAAGCAAAAAAATAACTGCTGAAAAACGTAAAAAAAAGCTTGAAAAATTTACTGTCAGGGTGTATTTTAACCGGCGTGTATAACCTTGGAAATAAAAAAAGGCAAAACAAAAATGAAAATACAAGTGCCAATCATAAAACGTGTTGATCTTCTTGTTGTCGGTATTTCTGCGACAGCGGTCAGGCTGGCGGTAAAAACTGCGGCGGCGGGGAAAAAAGTCTTTGCCATAACCTCTCTGCCGTATGCAGGTGAAGCCGAAGCATTTCATTATGATTTCCGTGAAAACCCGGATCCGGCGGCAGAATGTTTTTTCCCGGAGGGTATGCCGTCAACTCCAAATGATTACAAGCTCCGTCTGGAGAAAACACTTATCAACAGCAATATTGATTTTCTCTACCAGATGTTTCCGGTTAAACCGGTATTTGATCATGACAACAATTTCTGCGGCATACTTGCCGCCAACCGTACCGGTTTTCAAATCATAGAGTGCAAGGCATTGTTTGATGCCTCCCGCCGTTCAAGCGCGGCCAAAGCCTGCGGAGTACCATTCAAAAAGTTCAATCCGGGGAAATACCGGGCGGAACGCTATCTGCTGGGCGGAGCCGCGGCAGAGTCGGAAGTCTGTCCGGATACCATTATGATTGAACGCAAAGAATATCGAAAATACCGTTTTACCCGGGAACTGTATTTTCCTGACAATTCGCCCAGGACACTGGCGGCGGCAGAAGTGGAAATGCGGCGGTTGTCCTGGACTCCGGAAACAGTTTACGCTTCTGACGGATGCCGTTTTTATCTTGATGACGGGGTGTGCGGGGATTACACCCCCTCCGGACAGCTGCCGGTGGCATTGCCGGGTCAGGAATCCGCGCTGACTGAATTGCTGGAGCAGCGTTCTCCGGGGAAAAGCTGCCGGGGCGCCGCGGATGGAAAACTCAGAGACAATATGACTGCGGTACGTATGGATACGCCGTGCCGGTTTCAGGACTGCGACAGCATAGAGCTGGAACTTGACACTCTTGCCGGAAGTGCAGAATATTATGATGTAGTGATTGCCGGCGGCGGTACCGGCGGAGCACCGGCGGCGGCGGCAGCAGGCAGAGCGGGGGCGAAAACAATTCTGCTTGAAGCAGGCAATGAATTAGGGGGGATAACTACCGCGGGAAGAATTTGCTGTTACTGGTTCGGCAATGTAGTTGGCTATACCAGAAAACTGGATGAAGCAATAACCGCAATGGGACCGGATCCGGAATTTTCCGTTGACGCTCCGCAAAAGAATTGTGTGTGGAAAGCACACCGTTTCCTGCTGGATGCCGCGGATGCCGGAGTGGATATCCGTTTCGGACAGACGGCAGTAGCGGCGGTGAAAAGCGGTGATGCGGTTGCCGGAGTGCTTGCAGTATGCAGTGAAGGATTGCAATTGATCTACGGATCAAGTTTTATTGATGCCACCGGCAACTCTGATCTGGCGGCGGCGGCAGGAGCGGAAACCGTCACTGCATCACCGGAAGAACCGTCAGTTCAGGGAGCAGGATTATCTCCGGTTATTCCGGGGTGTTCATACGCTAATACCGACTTTCAATTTATTATTGACCATGATGTCGTTGATGCCACCCGGGCGTTTGTCATGGCGCGGCACAAATTTGCCGCCCAGTTTGATATTATCCAGCTGCCGGACACCCGTGAACGCAGGAGAATAAAAGGAGAAATTGTTTTACAGCCGGAAGATTTCTATTCCTGCCGGACCTACTGCGACACGATCAATATTGCCAGGAGCAATTTTGATACTCACGGCTTTATTGTTCACCCTATGTTTATGATTCAGCCCACGGACAAAACACCGCATTTTGCGGAAGTTCCGCTGCGGGCATTGCTGCCGCGCGGCCTGAAAAATCTGCTGGTAACCGGGCTGGCTGTGAGCGCGCACCGCGATTGTATGCCGTTGATCCGGATGCAGGCGGACGTGCAGAATCAGGGTTATGCCGCCGGGCTGGCGGCGGCCGCCGCTGCAGAGCTTAAGACCGATTTCCGCAATATAGATATACGCAAGTTGCAGAAAGAACTGGTCAAACTGGAAATACTGCCGCCGGAAGTTCTTACTGAAAGTGATGAAATTCCGGGAGCTCCGGAAAATGAACCTCATGCCGACCTGGCCGCAGTATTTACCGATCCGGACCGTTATCTGCCATGCGTGGTGAAACGCTTTGAAGAAAATCCGTCATTCAATGATGCGTTGCTTCTTGCTTTTCACGGTGATGCCCGGGGCAGTGAACTCCTCCGCCGGACGCTGGCAGAATCGGACTGGGACAAGGGCTGGAATTACCGCGGCATGGATCAATTCGGTTTTTCCGTCAGCCCACTGGATGCGGCGGTATTCGCGCTGAACCGCCTGGGCGAAGGAGAAAAAGAAATTCTGGACAAACTGGATCAGCTTTCTCCGGAATCGGAATTTTCTCATATCCGGGCCATTGGTTTTGCGCTGTATAAACACCCGGTTCCGGCGGCGGCGGCTAAATTGCGGGAACTGCTTACCGCGCCGGGTATGAAGGGCTTTGCGGTTGACAGCCTGCGCCGCGCGGTGGAGTCCAATGGTTATGTGCTCAATGAGACCGGATACCGCAATTCACAGCTTAAGGAATTTTATCTGGCCAAAGCACTTAGAGCCTGTGCTCCTGACGATCAGCTGGCCAAAGATATACTTTCAGATTACCGTCACGGCATGGTTGGAGTTTTCACGCTTTTTGCGTAAATTCAAATTTATAACAATGGGGTCGGGAACAATATGTTTGACTTGAGCCGATTATCTGCCCGTTCTGCCTTGAACACCCGGATTGTCACACCGGAGAATGTTTACGGCAGAAGACATGCATCAGCCATGACCGAATACGGTTCGGAAATCGCGCTGGAGGATATTCTGTCCATTGGGCAGAAACCGGGTTTGCAATCTGCCGCCAGAGATCTTGGCCGGGGATTTAAAGTCCGGCCCTGCATCGAAATAGGCCCGGCTGAAACAGTAACTTTGCTTGATCTTGACGGTCCGTCAGTGATCAACCATATCTGGATGACATTTGATAAATTATTTCTGCGTCATCTGATACTGCGCATGTACTGGGACGGCGAGGAAATTCCCAGTGTCGAAGTTCCGGCGGGGGATTTTTTCTGCAATGCCCCGGGATATTACGGTGAGATGCAATCAATTCTGATCAACGTAAATCCGACCGATTCCATGCATTCATTCATCCCGATGCCGTTCCGGAAACACGCAAAAATAACAATAGAAAACCGTGGGACAGCCGCCTGCCCCGCGCTCTATTACCTGTTTTCTCTGACCGATAATCCCGTGCCGGAAGATGAATATTACTTTCATGCCGGTTTCCACCGGGAAAACCCCACCCTCCGCAGCCGTGATTATACCATCCTTGACGGTGTTCACGGTGAAGGACGTTATTTAGGCACCTATATGACCTGGCAGCAAAACAGCAATGGCTGGTGGGGAGAAGGCGAAGTGAAAATGTTTCTTGACGGTGACGAAGATTTCCCCACCCTGTGCGGCACCGGGACAGAAGATTATTTCGGCGGAGCCTGGGGATTTGCCAGGGCATTCAGCGGGCCGTTTTCCGGCAATCATTGCCACGCGGCGGATGAACCGGGTGCCAGACATGCCATGTACCGCTGGCATGTACCGGATCCGGTTATGTTCCACCGCGAATTGAAAGTTACAATACAATGCCTGGGATGGCGTTCTGAAAGACGTTACCTGCCATTGCAGGATGACGTGTCATCTGTGGCCTATTTCTATCAAAGCGAACCACACCGGCCACTTCCAAATCTACCATCCGACGATGATCTGGAAGTTGTTTAACCATTTATCTCAAAGACAGTTGCAAAACACTCTTGAGAATGCATTTTTAAAAAAGCTATTGCGAGACGGAAAAAACTTAAAAAAAAAGTTATTTCTTTCCCGCATTTTTTCTTTATACGTTTCTAACCCGCTTGATGTATCAATTACAGCAATGCGAGTACGAAAATCCAGTCAACTTGTTTTTAAGCTGTAACAAAGTACCGGCCAATCAAACATTTTCTGCAGTAAATTCTTCCCTTGCAGAATCTGAAGTCATTTTCCGGAAACACTGCAAAATAAAAAAGGGAGTCTTCAAAAAACTGAAAACTTCCCTTTTTTATCTATTTATCCGCGCTCTTGATATATTAAATCATCTTCCGACGGAATCAATTACTGTTTTTTCAGCGAGACCACTACTTTTTTCATTGCGCCCTCGCCCTCGCTGTTAGTTTCGATTTCCGGGTCATTCTGCAAAGTAACATGAATTATCCGGCGATCATGCGAATTCATCTTGGGCAAAGCGATGGGATCGCCCCAGCGTTTGACTTCCTTAGCCGCATCCATAGCCTGCTGCACCAATATTGCTTTGCGTTCTTCTGCGCTGCCTTCATCTCCGGCACCTCCGCGTCCTTCCCGGCGGCGGCGTTCTCCGCCCTCACCTCGGCCATTTCCCTGCCGGGCATAACCATCCACATCCAGAACCAGGCGCGGACCGTCATCTTCACCACGGAAAACAATCCGGTTAAGCAGGAGCTGAAGGCTTTCCAAAGTCTGTCCTTTTCTCCCGATAATTCTTCCGGTATTGCTTGAAGTTATCTGGATTACCAGAGCATCAGGCTCTTCTTCTGCATGCAGATCAGCATCAAGACCAAGGTAATCCAACATCATTCCAAGAGTTTTCAACGCGCGTTCCTTTATTTCGGCAACGCTTTTACCTTCTTCCGCCATTTTCTCTCTCCTAACATAGATAAGGTATACAAATTTTTTCCGAATCCAATGACGAATTCTCACGCTTCTTTCCGATTAGACCTTTGCTGCCAAAGCATTTGCAGTATGCTGAATACACTGCTGACCGTCCAATACAGCGTCAGTCCGGACGGCAGGTCATAAAGGAAAAACAACATCGCCAATGGCATTATCATCATCATTTTCTGCTGCATCGGATCCATTGCCGACGGGGTCAGTTTCTGTTGCAGCAGCATCAATCCGGTCATTGCCAGCACCAGGGGGTTGATCGGCAGATTCATAAATCCAAGCGGTATAACTGCCACGGTATCAGGGGCGGCCAAATCTTTTGCCCACCAGAATCCCACCTGACGCAGAGCTACCGCTCCATCCAAAGTGGCATACAGCGCGAAAAACACCGGAATTTGCAGCAATATGGGCAGACATCCACCCACAGGGTTAATTTTCTCCTGCCGATAGAGTTCCATGGTTTTGGTATTAAGCAACTGGGGGTTATCCTTGTATTTTTCCCGCATTTCCTTGATTTTCGGCTGCAATTTCTGCATCCGTTTCATCGACTCATTAGCGCGGGCGGTAACCGGCCAGAAAAGCAACCGGACAATTGCGGTAAGGATAATAATGCTCCAGCCATAGGAACCGCAAATACCCTGGAGTTTTACCAGCACCCAGAGCATCAGCCGGGCGAGATAATCCAGCGGCCCCCAGGCCAAATGCATAACCCGGCTTACCGAGGGATGAAATTTGCTTAACTGTGCCACATCCTTGGGGCCGGAATAATAATCAAGTTCAACCGTAAATTCGCCTCCGGGAGCGATTACCGCTCCGGCATATCCGGCAGACACCGCCATGACATAGGCCTCATTTTTCCCCTGCGTGTACTTGACCCGACCGGGGATCATGGCAAATCCGGAAGCAGAAGAAAGTATGGAACAAAAATATTTATTGCTTACTCCGGCGAAGGAAACCCGCTGATTTGCTCCCTGGAAATACTTTTTGGAATCAGCAGAAATATCCTCTATTGAATCGTCCCAGAGTTCATAATCCAGCTTTTGCGAATCGGTACGGATTTTATCTCCGGACATGGTCACCCAGCTGGCCAGATTACCTCCGGTCACCTGGAAACCGCCTGTATTTAAAGGTTCATTTCCGTTATTGCGGAATACAATCCGGTTTTTCACACAATAATCACCGGACAATTCCCAGCTCTCTGTCACTGAGAATTTTTTTCCCAGATATTCACATTCCCGGAAGAGGACAAACTTTTCATCAGAGATTTTTTCCGGCTTTACGGATAAGACCTTCCACTCCGGATTAAGCACAAGCTGCATAGAAGCGGAAGGTATTGTCTGATCATTCAATGCGGTCAAAAGACCTGCATTGTCTATTTTTACCAGATCTTTACCGTCAGAGGTACGATACCGGGAGAAAATCTGTTCTGTTACTCCCCCCTTATTTGCGTCAAACACCCAGGAGCAGAATTTATTCTCCAAAGCAACCGGGGGATATTGGGGAATTTTTACCTCCGGAATTTCTGAAGCAGTGTTTTTTGCTGTTCCGGCGGAGGAATGCAATTTTTCATTTCCGCCCGTAACCGGTGCAGCCGGAGCAGACACCGGGGACTGAACTGCTGGCGGCACGGCCGTCTGCACTGCGGCATTATTGTTTTGGACGGCCACCGGTTCACGCGGCGGCATCCAGCCTACCTTACGGCAAAAAGGTTCCCAGCCGAAGAGAACTACCGCACATATTATGATCGCAATTAACGTTGGTTTGTCAAATTTCACTGTTTTCCTCTTTTCAAACTGAAATTCAAGAGATGCGGCAATCTTCTCACTGCCAATTCACCGGACAGCCAACTATCTTCCGTCCAGCCTGTTTTTACAAACCTGCGGCATCTCCGTTGGCCGTAAAATCCAATATCTCCGCAAACCAGAGCTATTCTCTGCTCCGGAATTCCGGCACGGGTACGCCGAAACCTGCTTTTTCCCGGAAACTATCCGTAGATTTTCTGCTTCCGGCAACTATCAGGCAGAATATATTTTCCCGGGATAATACTTAATTTTTACCGGAATTATATTCTGCTTTTTAAATCATCCGGCATGTGCAGGACATATACTCATAATCAACTTCGGGCTATTGACTTTCAAATCAAGACAACACCGTCAAAATCATGCTGAAAAATACTGCAAATAACAATTCCAGTCCTGCACTTGAACAATTGTTATTTTTCTCAATTGCATGCCAGAACAATATTCTGACACACCTTTTATAATTCAGCAGCTCCAACGCCAATCGCCAGTTCTGTTAAAACACCAACAATCGGCTTAAATCGACAGTACGCCGCATTTTCAGCAATTTATTTTTCCCGGAACCGGTTCTTCCGGAAGAAAACATCTTCCATACAGAAGCACTCCCGAACATTTTCCCGTCCGTATGCCTGTTCCGGCACATCCGTACACTTATCCAATCACTGCGCCAGAGCTAACGACTTGTTACCTGTCCGCCCCGCAAAGCTGAACTGTCTTTGACCCGTATCTATTCTGCCTCGCCCCTCCACCATTGTTGCGTGGCATCATCCGTGCTTAAGACTGACCAAAGTCCGACACGCCGGTTCAGAACAGCCCACCCCGGCACCCTGCTCAGGTCAGCAAAACCAGCCCCCCTATTCAGAATGGCCAAACCCGGCAGGGGGGAAATGGAATTCCTCCGGCACCGGATCATCACCGCCTTTGCAGAACGGGTTGCATCGTAATATCCGCCAGGCACTGAGCAACCCGCCTTTCAGAACGCCATGCTTCCGCAACGCCTCCACGGCATAAACCGAACACGTCGGCCGGAAACGGCAGCACTCCGGCAGCCACGGTGATATTGTCAGCTGATAAATCCGGATAAAAAAGATCAACACTCCAACGCCGAATTTGTTGGAGTGCCATCCGCTATTCCCGCTTCCCGGGCAAGACGTAACAACTCCATGGTTACATCCTGCCGCTTGCAAGACATCAGCTTCCGTCTCGCGATCAGAACCACAGTTACTGGAGTGAGATATCCTTTCATCAATCGCAGACTCTCCCAAAGCAACCTCCGGGCCCGGTTCCTTTTTACCGCGAGCAAACTGTACTTCTTTGAACATATCACCCCGCAATGCAGACAACTGTCAGGAGAATCCGCCACCACCAGCAGGAAATATTTTCCCACATACTTGGTGCCGCATTCGCGCAATCTGGCAAACTCGGCACCATAGCGCAGTCTATCCCCTTTGCGCAATGATTTTTTCAATTCAAATCAATCCAATCCGGGAATAATCAGGCACTGAGTACAGCACGGCCCTTCTGACGACGGCGGCGCAAAACGTCACGACCTCCCTTGGTGGCCATACGGGCGCGGAATCCGATACGGCGTTTACGACGGCGATTTGAGGGCTGATAAGTTCTCTTCATGGCAAAATATCCTTTCTTTTTATTCTGAAAAAATTCTTCTCCACCGGAAAAACACCCCAGGCTGTCCGGTTGAGGACAAACGGCGGTCAACTGCTTTTTCCATTTTCACTATTTGAAATTCTAATATATCTTCTTTTTCAGATTTTTCAAGTCAGCACATTAAAAAAAAACGCTTTTTCCCCATCAAGTTACACAAAAATACCGGCATTTTCTCAAAAATCAAGAAAATGCCGGTTAAATACAAATGACAGCAATAAAACTGCTTACAAAACAATTTTATTTATCATTCAAAGCCGCGACGCCGGGCAGAACTTTGCCTTCCAGAAATTCCAGAGACGCGCCGCCTCCGGTGGAGATGTGGCTCATTTTATCCGCCAATCCGGACTTGTTCACCGCGCTGACGCTATCACCGCCGCCGATAACGGAGATGCCGCCATTGGCTTTAACTTCCGCTACCGCCTCACAAACACCAAAGGTGCCAGCCGCAAACTTGGGCATTTCAAAGCATCCCATCGGGCCATTCCAAACAACGGTCTTGGCCTTGCGGATGGTATCTGCATACAATTTGACCGTTTCCGGACCGATATCCAGTCCCATCCAGCCCTGCGGGATGTCATCGCCCACCACCTGAGTGTTGGCTTCAGCATCAAAACGGTCGGCGGCAATATTGTCCACCGGCAACAGCAGATTGACACCGCGTTTTTTTGCATCAGCGATCATTTCGCGGGCGTAATCAAGCTGGTCCAGTTCACAAAGTGAATTGCCGATATCGTGACCTTCAGCCTTCAGAAAGGTGTAAGCCATACCGCCGCCGATGATCAGGGAATCGACTTTGCCCAGCAGATTTTTCACTACCGCCAGCTTATCGGAAACCTTCGCGCCGCCGAGGATGGCGACAAAGGGGCGTTTCGGGTTTTCAACGGCATTGCCGAGATATTCTATTTCCTTCTCCATCAGGAACCCGGAAACACTTACCGGCATATATTTTGCCACTACTGCGGTTGAAGCATGAGCGCGATGGGCGGACCCGAAAGCGTCGTTGCAGTAAACATCGCCATAAGAAGCGAATTTCTTGGCCAGCTCAGCCTGCTTTTCTTTCATTTCCGCTTTCTTGGCGGCATATTCTTCATCGCTCATACCCTCGGTCTTCTTGACTTTACCCTGTTCTTCCTTGTAGAAGCGGGTATTCTCCAACATCAGCACTTCGCCGGGTTTGAGTGCAGCAGCGGCTTCATCAGCCTTGGCACAATCCGGAGCGAAGATCACCGGACGACCCAGCATTTTGGACAGGTACTCTGCCACCGGTTTAAGGCTGAAATCTGCCTCATAACCCTTTTCTGCCGGACGGCCGAGGTGGCTCATCAGAATCAGGCTGCCGCCGTTATCAAGCACATATTTAATAGAGGGGAGCGCGCCCTTGATACGGGTATCATCGCGAATGACGCCTTCCTTAATCGGCACGTTGAAATCCACCCGCATTACAACTTTTTTACCCTTAAGATCAATATCACGCAACGTTTTCTTCATGATAATCTTCCTTTCACTGATCCATATTCTCAAAGGTTGAAGACGATTGTTTCACGCTTTGTATCAAAAAGAAACGGGACGGACGGAATTTTCCGACCGCCCCGCGGAATTTTTATGCAAAATTCAGAATGTTACTTGGCAATGACTTTGGCCATTTCCAGAACTTTGTTGGAGTAACCCCATTCATTATCATACCAGGCGCAAACCTTGACGAAGGTCTTGTCCAGCTGGATACCGGCCTTGGCGTCGAAAATGGAGGTGCGGGCATCATCGCGGAAATCAGTGGAAACCACGGCTTCATCGGTGTAGCCGAGCACGCCCTTGAGTTCGCCTTCGCTGGCTTCTTTCATCGCAGCGCAGATTTCATCATAGGTGCATTCGGTATTGAGTTCAGCAACCAGATCAACGAAAGAAACGTCGCTGGTGGGAACGCGGACGCTCATACCGGTCAGTTTGCCATTCAGAGCGGGCAGGACTTTGCCTACTGCCTTGGCGGCACCGGTGGAGGAGGGAATCATGTTTTCCAGGATGCCGCGTCCGCCGCGCCAATCTTTCTTGGAGGGGCCGTCAACGGTCTTCTGGGTGGCGGTGGCGGCATGGATGGTAGTCATCAGACCGCGCTTGATGCCGAACTTGTCATTCAGAACCTTGGAAATCGGAGCCAGGCAGTTGGTGGTGCAGCTGGCGTTGGAGATGATGTCCTGGCCGGCATAGGTGGTGTGGTTGACGCCATAGACGAACATCGGAGTGGCGTCTTTGCTCGGGGCGGACATAATAACTTTCTTGGCACCGGCGGTGATGTGCTTGCGGGCCAGATCATCGGTCAGGAAGAAACCGGTGGATTCGACCACAACTTCGGCACCGACTTCGTTCCACTTGAGGTTTTCGGGTTCTTTTTCAGCGGTGAGGCGAATGCTCTTGCCGTTGACGATCATGGTGTTGCCTTCGACTTTGACATCGCCGCAGAACTTGCCATGGACAGAGTCATACTTGAGCATGTAAGCCAGGTATTCCGGATCGAGCAGGTCATTGATGCCGACCACTTCGATATCATTGCTGAAATTTTCCACCGCGGCACGGAAAACCATGCGGCCGATACGTCCGAAACCATTGATTCCGAGTTTAATCATTTTTCAATTCCTTTATGGTTAATAATGGGTTGATTGAAATTCAAGTCCATGATCTTTTATTCCTATTAATATAACACGGAAAAGTTTTTTTTCAACTTTAATTACTACTTTTTTTATCTTTTTTAGCGGGCTTGACAAAAACCTTTTCACGGGTTAAATTATGCCATCGGGTGTATATCTGTGTACAAAGGACAAAAAAAACGAAAAAAAATTGAAAATTGAGTGGAAAAATTTTATCCGGCATATTATATTAATGGAATTTCTTATTGCCGGAGTATTGTGCTTCGGAGCCGACAGCAGAAAGCCGGACTCTCCGGACAGCAGCGGTGTAAAGGTGGTTTTGAGGACCGAGGATGCTGAAAAGTTCTCAGAAATCAGCCGGTTGCGCCGCGAACTGGCCGAAAAGTCGGCGGAAGTGACCAGGCTTCGTGTGGAAAATGCCGCACTGAAGTCAGAGAATGCTTCCTCCCGGCAGGAGCTGTTGGAGTTGTTAAATAAATATCAGAGAGAGAACGGAAGTTTCCGCAGTCTCCGGCTGGTGCTGGCCGATGCGCTGTCCAATGGCAAAGTGCAAAGCGCAGACCACAGGGAAGAACAGCTGACAGCAGCATTGCGGAAAACTATCGAGAACGGCGGAGCCTTGGCGTTGTCCTCTTCCCGACTCTCGGAGCTTGCGGACGAAAGTCTGAAACATTCGTCTCTGCCACCGGTAAAGCAATCTGAGCTGGCACTGGCGGCGGAAAAAGTAAGACGCGATGTCCGCAGCTTTCTCAGCACGTCAGGGGTGATGGGAACTGACCGGAAACTGGATAAATGCCGGATTCTGGCGGTGGATCACGACCTGGCGATGGTAGTATTGCCGGTGGGACAGGTCCATGGTGCATTTAACGGACTGCTGTTCCAAGCAGGGAAGAAGCCGACCACGCTTAAAGTAGTAAGTGTAAGACCGTTCGTCGCGGCGGCAGTGGTGGTTTCAGGCGATATTGCCGAGCTTTCTCCAGGTATGGAGGCCGCGGCGGCGCGGACGGAACGTCAGGGAAAATGACCGGAGGAATATACCTTACGCCCACTGGTCAAAGGGAAGTTTTCCTGCAAGCATGAGCGATGTTCCGGAATAATGAACGGAAACGGATGGCGGCAGTATTTTACTGAGCGCGGCCGTATCCAAACCCAGAAGTTAAAGATATGGAAGTCAGAGCATTGACGAAGAATGTGCGTATCTCGCCGGAAAAGGCGCGTCACGTATCACGTCTTATTCAAGGCAAGCCGGTGGTCCAGGCCCTGGCTATTGTGGATCTGGTGCCCCGCAAGGCTGCCCGTCTGATCGGAGCGACTTTGCGTTCGGCCCTTTCCAATGCCGAAAACAACGCCGATCTGAACCGTAATGATCTGGTGGTCAAGACCGCCACGGTCAATCCGGGACCGATCATTCGGCGTTTCCGTCCCAAGGCGCGCGGTTCGGCCGGGCGCATCCGGAAACGCACCAGTCATCTGGAAGTAGTTTTGACGGACAAACAATAAAACAGGAGTGTCATCGTGGGTCAAAAAGTAAATCCTATCGGATTAAGATTGGCGCTCAATCGCAATTGGGAATCCCGCTGGTTCGCCAACAAGGCGATTTTTGGAGAATGGCTTCATGAGGACTTGAAGATTCGCAAGTTCATCAAGGAGAAATTTGCGGCTGCGGCGATTGCCAGAATACAGATAGAGCGGTATTCCAGCCGGGTTCGGGTGACAATCTTCTCTGCCCGTCCGGGCTTGCTGATCGGCAAAAAGGGCGCGGAACTTGATATACTGCGTCAGGATATTGCCAAACTTACCAACGGAAAAGAGGTCTTCATTGAAATCTCCGAGATCCGCCGTGCTGAGACCAACGCTCAGCTGGTGGCTGAGAGCATTGCCCAGCAGCTGGAACGCCGCATTGGATTCCGCCGGGCGATGAAGCGGGCGATTCAGTCTGCCATGGAGATGGGTGCCGACGGCATCAAGATCAACTGCGCCGGCCGTCTTGGCGGTGCGGAACTTGCCCGTGAAGAACAATACAAGGAAGGCCGGGTGCCGCTGCACACCCTGAGAGCCAATATTGATTACGGATTCACCGAAGCGGAAACCACCGCCGGAAAGATCGGCGTGAAGGTTTGGGTTTGCCACAAAGAGGGTATGGAGGAAGAAGAAAATGCCGTTAATGCCAAAAAGAACAAAGTACAGAAAGGTGCAGCGCGGAAGTAACTCCGGGCTGGCCCAGAGCAATAACAAGTTGGACTTCGGCGATTTCGCGCTCCAGGCTCTTGAACGCGGATTCATCACCAACAACCAGATTGAAGCGGCCCGTGTGGCGATCAACCGCCATCTGAAACGGCGCGGCAAGGTCTGGATCAGAATGTTCCCGTATAAACCCTTTACCAAGAAGCCCCTCGAAGTACGTATGGGTAAGGGAAAGGGCAGTGTTGAAGGCTGGGTAGCTCCGGTGTTGCCTGGTCGGGTGCTGTTTGAAATTTCCGGCTGCAGTGAAGCGGTTGCCCGTGAAGCGATGAGCCTGGCGGCGAACAAGCTTTGCATCCGGTGCAAATTCTTAATGCGTGGAGATGCCTGATCATGACCGCCAAAGAAATTCGCGAATTGACCGCGGAGGAGCTTCAGACCAAGCTGGCTGAACTCCGCCGGGAAAAGTTGAATCTTAAGATACAGTCAAGAACGGGGCAACTGGAGAAAACTGCCCGTGTCCGTGATGTGCGCCGAGATATTGCGCGCCTGCTCACCGAAGTGGCTGCCCGTTCGGCCAAGCAATAATTTAACAGGATGTGAAAATGAGTGAAAATAAAGTTTCCCGCGGACACCGCAAGGAACGGGTTGGCGTTGTGCTGAGCGACGTTCAGGACAAGACCATTGTGGTCACCGTTGACCGGCGCACTCCGCATCCCTTGTACAAGAAGATTGTCAAGGTCAGAAAGAAGTTCACTGCCCACGACGAGAACAACGAAGCTCGCAAGGGAGATACCGTGCGGATTGCCGAAACCCGTCCGTTGAGCAAAAACAAACGCTGGCGGTTGATTGAAATCATCAGCCGTGCGGTTCAGGAATAAGGAGACATTTCAAAATGGTTCAAATGCAGACCAAACTTGAAGTGGCCGACAATTCAGGAGCCAAATCAATGGTGGTAATCACCATTTTGGGACAGGCCAAGACTTTTGCCGGAGTCGGCGACATTGTCACCGCCACGGTAAAGGAAGCGATTCCCAACGGCAGCGTGAAAAAAGGTCAGGTGGTCAAGGCGGTTATCGTCCGTACCAAGTTCAAGATCCGCCGCAAAGACGGTTCTTATCTTAGTTTTGACGACAATGCCGGGGTTATCATTGACAAGGACAAGAATCCGGTCGGCACCCGTATTTTCGGACCGGTAGCCCGTGAATTGCGCGACAAAGATTTCATGAAGATCATTTCACTCGCGCCGGAGGTGTTGTAATGAATAGTTATCATGTCAAAAAAGGTGATAAAGTCAAGGTCAACGCCGGTAATTTCAAAGGTCAAGAGGCTACGATTGTTGCCGTTCTCACCGGAAAAGACCGGGTGGTTCTGAGTTTAACAGGCAAGAGCGACCGCCAGCTCGGCAGGCGCACAGTGAAAAAGAGCAAAGCCAATCCCGAAGGAGGTATGGTGGAACGCTCTGTATCTGTGCATGTGTCGAATGTGAACAAAGTGGCGGACACCAAGGACAAGGAGTAATACGCCATGCCGGATATGAGTAAAAAATACAGGGACGAAATCCGTCCGGCGTTGCAGGCCAAGCTTGGCATTGCCAACGTCATGCAGATACCCAAGCTCCAGAAGATTGTTCTGAGCGTCGGTTTGAGCAGCAGCGCGGAACGCGATGCTTTCACCGAAGCCAAGAAAAATCTGGAAGCGATGACCGGCCAGTGCGCGGTCATTACCAAAGCGAAAAAGAACGTCTCCAACTTCAAACTGCGCGTGGGACAGAACATCGGTGCGATGGTGACGCTGCGCGGAAGCCGGATGTTTGAATTTCTCGACCGCTTTGTTCACAATGCCATGCCGCGTGTCCGCGACTTCCGTGGGTTGCCCAACAAGGGTTTTGACGGCCGTGGAAATTACAACGTCGGCATTAAAGACATTTCGGTTTTCACTGAAATTGATCAGGACAAACTGAAGTACCCGATGGGGATGAACATCACCATGGTGACCAGTTCTCCCAATGATGAGGGTGCGCGTGAGTTGTTGAAAATGCTTGAAGTACCCTTCGGCGAATAAGGAGTTGGAAAATGGCAAAAACCAGTTTGATAGTCAAATCACTGCGCGGAAATAAATTCAAAGTGCGCGAATATACCCGTTGCCGCAACTGCGGACGGGCCCGGGCCTACATCCGCAAGTTCCAGCTCTGCCGTATCTGTTTCCGGGAACTGGCCTCCAAAGGACAGATCCCCGGCATAACCAAAGCCAGCTGGTAAGGAGAGATTAGAGTTATGAGTATGCAAGATCCCATTGCCGATATGCTCACCCGGGTACGCAACGCCGGAGCGGCGGGTCTTCCCGCGGTGGAAATGCCCGCGTCCAAGGAAAAGGCGGCGATCGCCGCGGTTCTGAAGGAAGAGGGCTATATCAGCAACTTTACAGTGGTGGGCGACGGAGCCAAAAAGCTCCTCGCGCTTGAATTGAAATATGACGACAACGGCAAAATGATTATTGATCACATCGAAAGAGTGAGCAAACCTTCCTGCCGTGTACATTGCCAGTGCAAGAACATTCCCAATGTCCGCAATGGCCTGGGCATCGTCATACTTTCTACTCCCAACGGCATCATGAGCGGCCGCAAGGCTACCAAGGAAAACGTGGGCGGAGAAATTCTCTGCTACGTCTGGTAAGGAGGAGAAATACAATGTCTCGTATAGGAAAGAAACCGATTTCGATACCTTCCGGAGTCAAGGTTGCCGTTGCTGACGGCGTGGTGACGGTCGAAGGCAAAGAGAAATTGACCTTCCGTCTTCCGGAACATGTCAATGTAGAGATAGAAGACAATAGCATCAGCGTAGTTATGGCGGATGACAGCCGCGCGGCGAGTGCGATGCAGGGTTTGACCCGGAGCATGATTGCCAACATGGTCAGCGGTGTGGTAACGCCTTTCAAGAAGGAGCTGGTGATTGTCGGTGTAGGTTACAAAGCAGCTATCTCCGGTCAGAAGCTCACGCTCAACCTGGGATATTCACATCCTGTTGAGTACCAGGTTCCCGCTGGTGTAAAAGTCACGGTAACTGATGGTTTGAAGATGTTGGTCGAAGGCTGCGACAAGCAAAAGGTCGGAGAAACTGCGGCGGTTATTCGCCGTTTCCGTCCGCCCGAACCCTACAAGGGTAAAGGTATCCGCTATGCCGATGAGCGCATTATATTAAAGGAAGGCAAGTCGGTCGGCTAATCTGCTGATCACCTGTTGAGGAGATAAAAGAAATGAAAGACAACAAAGCATTGCGGCAGAAACGCCACATGCGCATACGCAAGAAGATAGCCGGTACGTCAGCACGTCCGCGTTTCTGCGTGAGTGTGACTGCCAATAATATCTACTGCCAGTTCATCGACGATGAAAAAGGCGTGACGCTGGCATCCAGCTCGACGCTGTCGCCGGAGTTCAAGGCGGCGGCTGCCAAGCCGAATATGGCCGGTGCAGAGCTGTTGGGAAAACTTGCCTCCGAGGCGGCTAAAAAAGCCAATATTGAGAGCGTGGTTTTCGACCGTTGCGGCTTCAAATATCACGGCCGGGTAAAGGCAATTGCTGAAGCTGCCCGCGCCAACGGCTTAAAATTCTAGGAGTCAAAGATGGCAAAACGGGATAATGTCAAATCGGAAGAACCGAAGGTTCAAAGCGAATTTGAAGAGAGTGTAGTTTCTATCAACCGCAGTGCCAAGGTGGTCAAAGGCGGCAAAAACTTCAGTTTTGGAGCTTTTGTGGTTATTGGCAACCGTAATGGCAAGGTTGGTTACGGCTACGGCAAAGCTAATGAAGTTTCTGATGCCATCCGCAAGGGCGGTGAAGCAGCGCACCGGAACATTATTTCAGTTCCGATGCACGGCACCACCATTCCTCATGAGGTGGAAGTCAAGTTCGGCGGAGCCAGAGTGCTTCTCCGTCCCGCTTCCCCCGGTACCGGGTTGATCGCCGGCGGAGCGGTTCGCGCCATTTTGCGTCTGGCTGGACTTCAGGACGTGTTGGCAAAATCTCTCGGCGCAGCCAATGCCGTTAATGTGGCAAAAGCTACGCTCAAGGCGATCGGTGAACTGTCCACCCGCGAAGAGGCTTTGAGCAAACGCGGTCTGACGGAAAATAACTGAGATAAGGAGATAACATATTATGAAACTCCATGAAATGACTACCACCGAGGGTTCGACCAAGCGTCGCAAACGCGTCGGCCGCGGGGACAGTTCCGGCATGGGCAAAACCTGCTGCCGCGGAGAAAAGGGGCAGAAGAGCCGTTCCGGAGCCAAGATTCGTCCGTTCTTTGAAGGCGGTCAGATTCCCCTGTTCCGCCGTCTGCCGAAGCGCGGATTTAAAAATGCCGACCGGGTTGAATATCATTTGATCAACCTGAACGTGCTGGACACCAACTTCGCCGCCGGCGATGTGGTGGATGCGGATGCCCTCCGCGCCAAGGGATTGCTGGGCAAAGAAGAATTGCTGCTCAAAGTCCTGGCCAACGGCGAAATTACCAAGGCTTTGACGGTCAAAGCGGCAAAATTCTCTGCCGCCGCCGCCGCCAAAATCGAAGCGGCCGGAGGCAAGGCCGAAGTGATCGGATAGATCAAATTTCAATTCTTCCGGGAGAAAAGCTCCCGGAAGGATTTTTTTCCGCAATGTCCCCGGGACGGGAGCAAGTTCAGAATTGTCGGCGTTTTTTGATCGATGCCGTCTGATTTCCCCCCAGGTGCAGGTCAAGAAAGCGTTCTGCGGACTCTGAGCCCGGAGCTATTGCGGAGGAAAATCAACATTATATAAAACTTTAAGGATAAAGCTCAATCATGTTTTCCGCATTTAAAAACATTTTTACCATCAAGGAACTGCGCAGCCGTCTGCTTTTTACCGCTCTCATTATAGTGCTGGTCCGTTTTGCCAGTACTATCCCCTGCCCCGGTGTTAACCCGGCGGCATTGCGGGAATTTATCAGTTCCATGAGGCAGACTTCATCCGGGGCCGGCGGCTTTGTTGACATGATTGACCTTTTCTCCGGCGGTGCTCTCGGCCACTTTGCCCTGGGCGCATTGGGAATTATGCCCTACATCACCGCTTCAATTATCATGCAGTTGCTGGTTCCGGTACTGCCCAGCCTGGAAAAAATCAAGCGCGAAGGAGAAAGTGGACATGCCAGAATAAACCAGTACACCCGTTACCTTACCATCGCAGTATGCGTTGTGCAGGGTCTTATGGTGGCTATGGCCATGATCAATCCGGAAAAACTCGGAATGAATGCCCCCAGCACTCAGCTCTATTATGGCGATAAAAGCATCTTCATTATCTCCACGGTAATTGTGCTTACCTGCACTACCATGGTATTCATGTGGCTGGGTGAACAGATTACGGAACGCGGTATCGGCAACGGAGTGTCACTCATCATTACCATCGGTATTGTTTCACGTCTTCCGGTGGCGGTGATAGAACTTATAAATATGGCCATCAAAGGTCAGACTATGGACGGAACCACTTTCCGCCCAGTTCAGGGCCTGCTGCTGGTGGTGGTGTTCTTTGTAGTTACCGGAGCGACTATTCTCCTCAGTGAAGGATACCGCCGGGTGCCGATTCAGATGGTTCGCAAAACTGTGGGCAGCCAGCTCACCGGAGGCAGCACTTATATGCCTCTCAAGGTAAATTTCGCCAACGTCATGCCGATCATTTTCGCAGGAGCAATTCTGATGTTCATCGATCCGGTTTGCCGTTTCTTCCAGTGGTCAAGACTGGCGGCGATGCTTCAGTACAATACCGCCGGATATAACATTATCTATGGTTTTCTTATTCTGGCATTCAGCTACTTCTGGGTGGCAAACCAGTTCAATCCCATCCGGATTGCCGACAACCTCAAGAAAGAGGGGGCTTATATCCCCGGTATCAGCCCCGGAAATGCCACCGCTGATTTCCTCGACCGCACCATGACCAGAGTCACTTTCGGCGGAGCAATTTTCCTGCTGGTACTGGCACTCTTCCCCACTTTCCTTTATGATCAGTTCCGTATTCCGTTCATGGTTACTCAGTTCTTCGGCGGCACCAGCTTGCTGATTATGGTTGGTGTAGTGCTGGATACCATGCGTCAATTGGAATCCCATTTGACTATGCGCAATTATGAGGGATTCCTCAAGAGCGGACGGCTGCGCGGCAGATAAGTTCTGCCCGTTTTTCAGAACCGTAATATATGCCGCGGCGGCCATAATTATTCAACATGGCGTCGCGGTATTTTTTCAGCCGGAGGGCTGAGATCACCAAGGGAGAGAATTATGAAAAAGGTAATTGCAATTGATGGACCGGCAGCGTCAGGAAAAAGTACCGTAGCAAAAAAAGTTGCCGGATTACTGGGTGGAACGTTTGTTAGCACCGGAAGTCTCTACCGTTTGATTGCATATTACCTGCTCAGCAATAATATTGATCCAGAATCCCCCGTGGCGGTGGCATCTGCGCTCAGCGACATAAAACTGACTTACCGCAACGGCGACTGGGAAATGAACGGCATTCACTATACTTCTGAGCTGCGTCAGTCGGAGGTGGGAAGCACTGCCAGTGTAATTGCGGTCTATCCGGCAGTAAGAAATTTTCTGCTGGAAACTCAGCGCAATGAAGCCAGAGGTGAAGGATTGCTGGTAATGGAAGGCAGAGATATCGGAAGCGCGATTTTCCCGGAGGCCGAATTGAAAATATTTCTTACCGCCACCCCGGAGGAACGCGCCAGACGGCGGCTTAATGACGAAAAAGGCGGCGTATTCAGCAAGGCTGATTTAGAGAAAATGGCTGCAGATATCGCAGAACGGGACTGGAGGGACAGCCACCGGGAAACAGCTCCACTGAAGGCGGCAGACGACGCCCGGACAGTGGATAATACCAATTTGAGTTCAGATGAAACTTCCGCTCTGATTGCGGAAAAATTCAAGGAGTTGAATTTAAAATGAAACACGAAACGCTTTACCGGGTCTCTTACGGCGATACCGATTGCATGAATGTAGTTTACTATGCCAATTATCTGGAATTTTTTGAGCGCGGCCGTACTGAAATGCTGCGGGATGCCGGACTGCCTTACCGGGAAATGGAAAAAAACGGATTTTTCCTCCCGGTGGGTGAGGCGCATTTAAAATATTTGCGTTCCGCTCATTACGATGACTTGCTCACCATAAAAACTGAAATTCTGGAAATTGGCGGGGCATCGCTTACCGTCGGAAGTGAAATATGGCGCGACAATGAACTTCTGGTTACCGGAAGTGTGAAACTTATCTGCGTAAATACCGAAAGAAAAGTAATGCGCCTGCCGCAATTGCTTAAAGAAAAATGTATCTCTTTTTTTAACGCTGAGGAAAACGGAAAATGAGTGATTTCATCCCCCCTGAAGAACTTTATCCGCTTAAATTCAAACCAATCTACAAAGAACGTATCTGGGGCGGAAATCTGTTGGCAAAAACCCTCGGACGAAAATTACCGGAAACTCAGGTTCCCATCGGAGAAAGCTGGGAACTTTCCGACCGCGATGATGCTCAAAGTGAAATCGTAAATGGTCCGCTCGCCGGACACAAACTGGGAGAAGTGGTAAAGTATTATCAGCGGCATCTTCTCGGCCCGCGCTGTCAGAAACTTGACCGCTTTCCGCTGCTGGTAAAGATAATTGATGCCGGCTCCAGGCTTTCACTGCAGGTACATCCGGATGAAGCCGCCTGTGCCAGAATCGGCGGAGGGGCCGAGCCGAAAACCGAAATGTGGTATATTATAGCCGCAGAAAAAGATGCGAAAATCCTCGGCGGCTTGAGCGGACGTGCCACCAAACTTCAGCTGGTGGATAACCTCGACCGTAACGAAGTGGAAAATTTGCTTCAGGTGTATCCCTCCCACCCCGGAGATGCTTATTTCATCGCCGCAGGCACCCTCCACGCTATCGGCGGTGGAAACCTGTTGCTGGAAATTCAGCAGAACAGCGATACCACTTACCGGGTAAGTGACTGGGGACGGGTGGATGCCAATGGCAAAAGCCGGGAGCTTCATGTGGAAAAAGCACTGGAATCCATTAACTTTATGAACCGCACTTCACCGCGGATTGCCGGAGTTTCCGATTTGGCTTTCCACAACCGCAAGTATGATATTGTCAATATGTGTCCCCATTTCCGGGTGGATGATATAAAACTGGCCGAATTGTGGCATGATTCTACCGCCGCCTCCGGCTCATTTCACCTTTTAAGTGCCATAAACCAGCCGTTTGACATCACCGTGCGGGATGGAAAAAATCCCATCCGGGTATTCCCCGGCGAAACTGCGCTGGTGCCGTTTGCAGTGGATGCTTATTCACTTACTCCGGCAGGCGACAAAACCGCTACTGTAATCAAAACCACGCTTTGAAAATATAACGGATCTTATCTAACCATGGAATGGAATTTTTTAACCGAACTGGAAAACTGTCTCCGGGAAAAGTTTGAACGCTTCCCAAAAGATAACGGTACTGTTGTTCTGGAACGCTGTCCGGCAAATATGTCCGGTGATTTCACGGTAAATGCTTTCCGTATCGCACGCTATTGCGGCAATCCGGAGGCGGCGGCGCAGGCAATATGTGATTTTGCCGCCAATCACCCGGACATAGAAAAAGCCGAAAAGATCAAGGCGTTTGTCAATCTTACGGTCAAGCCGGAAAAGATATTTGAGTTCACCCTGAAAAACAGCTCGGCTCTTCTGGATAAATGCCTTCTCCCGGAAGACCGGAGACGGAAAATTCTTCTGGAGTATTCTGCCCCCAACACCAATAAACCGCAGCATCTCGGCCATGTGCGTAATAATACTATCGGCATGGCAACAGCATCACTGCTGCGGCGGGTCGGAAACACCGTTTTTGAAATCAATCTGGTAAATGACCGCGGTATTCATATCTGTAAATCCATGCTTGCGTATTCCCGGTTCGGAAACGGGGAAACGCCGGAATCAACCGGAATAAAGGGCGATCACCTGGTAGGAAATTATTATGTAAAATTCAATCAGGAACTGGAAAAGGAACTGGCTGAATTGAGAAAATCACGCCCTGATCTGGCTGAAAAAAGCAATGATGAACTTTTCCTGGATACCGAACTTGGCGCAGCGGCAAGAAAAATGCTTCAGGATTGGGAAAACGGAGATCCGGAAGTACGTGCGCTGTGGCAGAAAATGAATTCATGGGTGTTTGCCGGTTTTGCAGAAACTTACCAGCGCATGGGAATAAATTTTCTCCATACCTATCTGGAAAGTCAAACCTATCTCCTCGGCAAAGATGTTATTGCTTCCGGTCTGGAAAAGGGTGTTTTCAGCCGCAGGGCGGATGGTGCGGTAATCGCAGATCTGGGCAAACTGGGCCAGAAAGTTGTTCTGCGTTCTGACGGCACCAGCGTCTATATTACCCAGGATATCGGCACCACCCTGCTCAAGTACAATGATTACCATCCCGATGCCATGATCTGGGTGGTGGGTGATGAACAGATATTGCACTTTTCCATGCTCTTTTCCATTCTGAAGAAACTGGGTTACCCCTGGGCTGACAGTCTGTATCACCTCGCCTACGGCATGGTAAACCTGCCCAGCGGCAAAATGAAGAGCCGGGAAGGCACCGTGGTTGATGCCGATGACCTGTTTGATGAAATGACGTCTCTGGCAAAACAGGCCTGCGCAGAACGCGGAGGAGAAGAGTTGAGTGAGGAAGAACTTGATAAGCGGGCCGAAATTATCGGTATTGGGGCGTTGAAGTTCATGTTGCTCAAATTTAACGCCAAAACCACTATTATGTTTGACCCGGCCGCCTCAATACGTTTTGAGGGCGACACCGGTCCGTACGTTCAGTACGTTTGTGCCAGAATCAACTCCATCAGCCGCAAAGCCGCAGAACGCGGCCTGTCACCTGACGGAGCAGATTGGTCTTTGCTGAAAGAACCGGCAGAAAAAGCCCTGGCTCAGCTGGGATATTTTTATCCCGAAGCCTTGAAAAATGCCGCAGAAAAAATGGATTGCTCCGGTGTGGCGGAGTATCTGCTTAATCTGAGCAAGGCGTTTAACCGCTTCTACCGGGAGTGTCCGGTGCTGGCGGCGGAAAATCCCCGGCTTGCTGCGGCAAGGCTGGCTTTATCAATGTCGGTACGGGATATTTTAACGGATGGTCTGGCTACGCTTACCATCCAGGTTCCCGATGCGATGTAGTCGATTATGCAAAACCCTATTTTGAGACAGTTTTTAGGAAATGAGAGCACCGCGTACTGTCGTACGCAAGCTCAAAATTGACGC
>CASECL010000130.1 GCA_949286445.1 uncultured bacterium
GGAGGCAGGAAGAAACCGGATATCGCTTTTGACGGCACTTTTTCTGTGGGTATTCCAGGCGGATGGAGGAGAAGACGGGGAGAGGTTGATTCCGGTATGGGTTCGACGGCAGAGTTCTTTACTGCCGGATTATTTCTGCCGACAGAAAAATTACGGTAATTCCGGTACGATATGCTGTATATTTTTACTTTTATAATCGTGGACGATAGAAAATGGGAAAAACATTGATACTGGCATCGGCATCTCCGCGCCGCAACGAACTTCTGAAAAAATTGCCCTGGGCTTTTATCACGTTGCCCGCCGATGTAGATGAACTTTCTCCCGGAGAAACCGGGACGGAAGATCTGCCCGTGCGCAATGCTTCGCTTAAAGCCGGAGCCGTGGCCGCCCTCAAGCCGGGGTGTTATGTGCTTGGAGTTGACACGGTGATCATGCTGGACGGCAGGATTTACGGCAAGCCTGCCAGCCTGGACGAAGCCCGCAGTATGCTGAAAAATCTTTCCGGGCGCGAACATCAGGTGATAAGCGGAGTTGCCATTTTTCATCCGGACGGGACAAAGGATGAATTTTCGATTTCAAGCCGGGTGAAGTTTGCCGAACTGTCTGAAAAGATGATTGACGACTATCTTGCCTGTGCTCCGGTGCTGGACAAAGCCGGGGCGTATGCAATTCAGGAACACCCGGAAATGCTGGGAGCGGAGGTTTCCGGTTCAATTGACAATGTTATCGGCCTGCCGACAGAGGAGCTGGCACAGCATCTGGAGAAATGCGATTTAACGCTGGATGTGAGCAAAATACCCTATTGCCGCCGTTTGGCGACACTGTTTTTCAATTATGTGAAAATTGCCGCATTTGTGCTTGGCGGCGGTTATGCCATTATTCCGGCGGCGGATGCTGAATTCTGCCGGAACCGGCGTTACATTTCCGAAGACGATGTGATGGATATGCTGGTAATCACCCAGTCGGTGCCCGGCATATTGGCCTGCAGTTCATCCACCTTTATCGGCTGGAAGACCGCCGGCTGGCTTGGTGCGGCGGTGGCAATAGTGGGGGCTGCGCTGCCGTCGGTGATAATAATTTCCCTGATTGCCGCAGGCAGCCGCAATGTTGATCTTTCTGCACCATGGATAAGGGGGGCGTTTACCGGGGCGATATCCGGCATCTGTGCTCTGGTATTTGCCATGGCATTGAAAACCGGGAAAAAGGCATTGAAAAAAGTCTTTGACTGGCTGATTTTTTTCGGCATGATCGCCGGAGTATTCATCTTTAATATCGGCCCGGCGGTTCTGCTGGCGGCGGCGGTGGTGGTGGGAATGATTTATCTGGCAGTTATGCGTTTCTGGCTGAAAAAGGAGACACTGAAATGAGCATGATGCAGCTTTTCTGGGTTTTTTTGAAATTCGGACTGCTTTGTTTTGGCGGCGGTTATATGCTGGTACCGCTTTTCACTGCGGAGCTGGTTGGCGGGTACCGGGTGCTCAGTCAGGAAGATTTTGTAAATCTGGTCAGTATCGCCCAGATGACACCGGGACCGATAGGAATAAATTGTGCTACTTATGTCGGCTTTCTTCAGCATGGCATTGCCGGAGCTCTGGTGGCGACAACGGCACTGGTTATGCCGGCCTACTTTCTGGTGATACTGGCGGCAAAACTGCTGGCAAAATGGGAGAAAAACTTTTTTGTGCAGGGATTTCTTGCCGGAATGCGTCCCGCGGCGGCGGGAATGGTGGTCATCGCCGGACTGCTGTTTGCTGAAATGTCCATCTTCCGCGGCAACTTGCCCTATCATGCGGAGGGGACATTGGAAGGATTCGGCATCAGGTACGGTGCGCTGGTGATCTTTGCCATTGCAATATATTGTCAGCATAAATTCAAACTGAAAGCCCCGGCGGTGATTATCGGGGCCGCGGTGCTGGGTATGCTGTTATGCCGTTGAAAAATAACGGATCGCAGAAAAATATACAATCGAAAACATCAAAAAACAGGAGACAAACACAATGAGGTTTTCCTTTGGTGCAGTTTTGTCGCTGGTGCTTCCGGCCTTGTTGTCGGCGTTTCCGGCGTCCGGTAATAATCCGGGCAGTGCGGAAACAAAATTGCTTCCGGCAGTGCTTTTCGGCGGGCAGCATATGGCGGAATTGCTGGCTCCGCGACGGCTGGAAAAAGGTAAAAGAGCAGATTTCATTCTTGATGCCATCAAGATGCCTCGGGGAAGCAGTTCAGCACTGCTGACTGTCACCTGGCTGGACGGCGATTTCCGCAACCGGGGATTTCTCTGTTTTGCCGAACCGGAAACGTTGAAAATAAATCAAACGGAAAAGCCGGAAAAACATTCCTTTCACCTGAATATCCCCGACCGGGATGATTTGCGCGGTATTCAATTGAATATCCGGATTTCAGATGCTTCAGGAAAGGTGCTGGGAGCAATAAATTCCTCTCCGTTACTGATTGCCACTCTGCCGGAAGTCCGTCCGGCAGTGAATGATTTTTATCTCGGAAGTCAGGGGAAGTACCTCTGGGAGGAAGATTTTGTCATCCGGGAAGAGGGCGGCACTTTCCGCTGGAAACCGCTCCCTGCCGCCGAACCGCCGATGAAACAGGTGCGTTATATTGACTATGAGAACGGCAATGACGATAATCCCGGTACATCTCCGGATAAAGCCTGGAAACATCACCCCTGGGATCCCGCCGCTTCAGGCAAAGCCGCAGCGGATGCAAGCGGGGAAACCTATCTTTTCAAACGGGGGGTGATTTACCGCGGCGAAATTAAAGGCACGGCGGAAAAAGCGGCGCGGAAGAGCGGAGGAAGAGTATATTTAAGTTCCAGTTCCTCCTACGGAAACGGAGACAGCGCAATGATTTACAACTCTTTTCCGGTGGAGGGGAAATGGGAGAAGACAGAGCGGGAAAATGTTTACCGGATCAAATTGAATGCAAATTACCCGCATATCAATCTCTTTTTCCGGGACGGGGAAAAAATCAGACCTTATGTTTATGCCAGACACCCCAATGTCAAGTTTGCCGGCAGTGACGATATGCGTTCTGACTGGTTCACTTTTGAACGGACTGAGCGGCAGGGTGCCGGATTTGCCGGATATTCCAGAGAATTGAAAAAGGTACCGGGGAAAAGCGATCTTGCCGGGGCTTTCATCTGGACGGATTTTGACGGCATGATGGCATTTCCCTTTGCCAAGAAGATTACCGCATTCGACCGGGAAAAAGGCATGGTGTCCGCCCCAGCCGGAGGATTTCAGGTTACCGCCAACTGCCGGTTCCACCTTGCGGGGGCACTGGATCTGCTGGATGAACCGGGTGAATTTTATTTTGACCGGGAAAAACAGCTGCTCTATGTTATGCCCCATGCCCTGTCCGACCTGGATAAACTGGAATATTCAGACCGGCTTTACAGTGTTACTCTGGACGGGATGAATAATTTCAGCGTTTCCAATCTTACGTTCCGGTTCGGCAACCACCGGACTTATCAGAGTGCCATCTGGCTGGATATCACCCATCGTCCGGCAGCGTTGCGGATGATCGGATGTTCAGATTTTGAAGTGGCCAACTGCCGTTTTGAATACGTTTCCGCCGGGGTGACGGTAACCTCCGGAGGTGTTAATGAAACTGCTTCAAATATCACGGTGCGGGATTGTGACTTCAACTATTCAGCATCCAGCGGGATACGTTTTGAGGAAGGTATTTTCGATTATGTGAAAATATTGCGCAACCGGGTACGCAACAATGGTTTTCTTATTCCCATGTTTCAGGCGGTGGTGCTGAATGTGGGCAGAGTGGCAATCATTGCCGGAAATATTTTTGAACGCTGCGGCGGTATCGGCATTGATACGGTGTGGGGCAAAGATGCCAGAGGCGAACTTAATCTGGATTCCTCTCCGCTCACCCGGGGCA
>CASECL010000131.1 GCA_949286445.1 uncultured bacterium
AACGCTTCCGTCAGCGCGGCCTGCGTCCGGAACAGCCCTACGCCAAGATGGCGGCTCAGAACCCGGATGTTTACTTCCAGGGCCGTGAAACCACCAACAATATTTACGCCGCCCTTCCGGGTGTAGTCCAGAAGTACATGGACAAACTCGCTGAAGTTACCGGACGTAAGCTCCACCTCTTCGACTACGTCGGAGCTGAAGATGCTGAAGACGTGATCGTGGCGATGGGTTCCGGCTGCGAAACCATTGACGAAACCGTGGAATATCTCAACGCCAGAGGCGCGAAATACGGTGCAGTCAAAGTACGTCTTTTCCGTCCCTTCGATGCCAAAGCCATGGCCGCCGCGCTGCCCAAGACGGTCAAGCGCGTTGCCGTGCTCGACCGCTGCAAAGAACCCGGTTCACTCGGCGAACCTCTGTTCCTCGATGTTGCCGGAGCTCTGGCCGGAACTTCCATCAAAGTTATCGGCGGACGTTACGGACTGGCCAGCAAGGAATTCACTCCTTCCATGGTTCTGGCGGTGTTCAAACACCTCACCGGCAAATGCACTCACAACTTCACCGTCGGTATCAACGATGATGTTTCACACCTGTCATTGCCGATTGATGAAACCATTGTTACCGAACCGGCCGGCACCACCGCCTGCATGTTCTGGGGACTGGGTTCAGACGGTACGGTGGGTTCCAACAAGAACTCCATCAAAATTATCGGCGACCATACCGATAAATATGTTCAGGCCTATTTCTCTTATGACTCAAAGAAGTCCGGCGGCGTGACCGTATCCCACCTGCGCTTCGGCAATACGCCGATCAAGTCACCCTACCTGATTACCGCTCCGGATTTCATCGCCTGCCACAACCCGGCTTACATCGGTCAGTTTGACCTGCTCGCCGGCATTAAAGAAGGCGGCGTATTCCTAGTCAACACCGCGGTACCGGCGGACAAAGTTTTCGCCAGCTTCACCCGCGATATTCAGGAAACCATTATCGCCAAGAAACTTAAAGTTTACGCTATTGACGCACTCAAGATTGCGCTTAGCGTTGGCAGTCCGAAATACATTTCCACCATTATGCAGACCTGCTTCTTCAAACTGGCGGCAATTATTCCGGCAGATGAAGCTATCGGCTACATCAAGAGCGCGATTGAAAAGAAATTCAAGAAGAAGGGCGACGATGTGGTGGCCCAGAACATCAAGTGCGTGGACAGCGCGCTCTCCGGTCTCTATCAGGTGGAAGTCCCGGCGGAAATCACCGAGTCTTATGAGCCGCCGAAACTCGCCTGCGATAACGGCGATAAATTCAATGTCACGCTGATGAAACCCATTGTTACCCAGCGCGGCAACAACATTCCGGTATCCGCAATGACCAAGGACGGCTCCATGCCCACCGGAACTTCCAAGTTTGAAAAACGCGGTATCGCGCCCAAAGTTCCGAAATGGGACAGCTCAAAATGTATTCAGTGCAACCAGTGCGTCATGGCATGCCCCCATGCGGCCATCCGTTCAAAACTGATTGCTGAAAGCGATCTGGCCAATAAGCCGGCCACCTTCGAAACCGTGGCAGCCAAGGGAGTAAAAGAACCCAATCTCCAGTACCGGATGCAGGTTTACTGCGAAGATTGTACCGGTTGCGGCGTTTGTATCCAGACCTGCCCGGCCAAGGAAAAAGCTCTCTCCTTCTCTCCGCTGGCAGACGAACGCGCCGCGGGACAGGATGCCAATGTGGAATTCTTCGAACAGCTTCCGGACAATGTTCTGGGCGGACTTTCACCGGATACGGTCAAAGGCTCCCAGTTCCTCAAGCCGTACTTTGAATTCTCCGGAGCCTGCGCCGGATGCGGTGAAACTCCGTATGTCAAACTGGTTTCCCAGCTCTTTGGAAAGCGCATGATCGTGGCCAACGCCACCGGCTGCTCATCCATTTACGGCGGGTCCTTCCCCTCCCTGCCCTACTGCAAGGACAAACAGGGACGCGGTCCGGCCTGGGCAAACTCCCTCTTTGAGGACAATGCCGAATACGGTTACGGTATGCGTATCGCCGTTGACGCCAACCGCAAGCAGCTCAAGGAAAATGTTGAGCGTCTGCTGGAACTCGGCGTCTGCTGCGATGATATGAAGAATTATCTCACCAAGGCTCTGGAACTCTGGGACAGCGTTTCCGATGAAGCGATTGCCAATCAGGATGCTATCAAAGCCAAGCTGGCCGGAGTCAAGTGCTGTGATGTTGACGGAGAAAAGAAAGCCGTTCTGGAGAAAATCATCGAACTCCAGGATTACTTCGTTGATAAATCCGTCTGGATTCTCGGCGGTGACGGCTGGGCTTACGATATCGGTTACGGCGGGTTGGATCACGTTGTGGCTCAGAACCGCAATGTGAACATTCTGGTACTGGATACCGAAGTTTATTCCAATACCGGCGGTCAGGCCTCCAAATCCACTCCGATTGGTGCGGTAGCTCTCTTTGCGGCTTCCGGCAAACGGCTGACCAAGAAAAACCTCGGCTTTATGTGCATGAGCTACGGCAATGTGTTTGTAGCCTCCATCGCCATGGGTGCGAACCGTCAGCAGGCACTTACCGCGATCAAGGAAGCAGAAGCATATAACGGGCCTTCCATCATCCTTGCTTACTCTCCCTGTATCGCCCACGGTATCCCCGGCGATATGAAGATGAGCCAGGTGGAAGAAAAACGTGCGGTAGATGCCGGTTACTGGCCGCTCTATCGTTACAATCCGGCCAAGGAAGCTCCGTTTACCTGGGAAACCAAGGAACCCACTGCCAGCTTTATGGAATTCATCAAGAGCGAACGCCGTTACATCCAGCTGCAGAAAGCGGCTCCCGGTGAAGCGGATGCTGTCTACGCCAAGGCAGAAGCCGATGCTCAGCGCCGGATGAACTTCTATAAGAAACTTGGCGAAGTTATGAAGTAATTGCGCTTAACTTAAACCAATGAACGGGAAGAACTTTTCCCGTTCATTGGCCAATGCGTACATGCCGGCAATAGCAGTATTTCCGGCATAAATTGAAAAAATGGAGATAACAGTCATGCTGTTATCTCTGTTTTTTTTGCCCGATCCTCATCCTCTCCCGGAATAATGCTGAAAATGTTTATTTATATTTGTCCTTGACTCTACAAAAATAAGGCTTCAAATATTTATTTATATTTGCCTGGGACTCTCTCGGAATAAAGCGGCCAAGATTTATTTATATTTGCGCTGTCCTTTCCTGAAATCAGCCTGCTGAGATTTACCAATAATATATTTTTTTTAATATTATAATTTAATAAAGATATTGATATTGACAAATTAAATATTTATGCTAAATTTAATTAAAAATTAATTTCCAGCACGCAATATAGTTCATATAACAAACTTTAAATATTGATAATAAATAATAAACATCTGATGAAATTTAAATATTAATAATAATATTATTTATGATATTATTGTACATATAATCTATAATATTATTGACAATAAAATAAAAATTTTATGTATATATTTATGTATTTTACTTTGAAAGCATATTTTAGAGTGACATATTGGAGTTGAATACATTTTTAAAATAATCTCATCATATTTTATGAATTAAAATTCAGATTTGCAGGAGGGTATATGTATATGAGATTACAGATGTCTGATATTTCAGCAAACCGAAACACCAGTAAGGTTTCACCCAGGAAAATTCTATTATTCTGGTTGTTATTATTCTCCACTGCATTGCCGACATTGACAGGTGAAGATAGTCTGCCTGACAACGAGCATAATCTCGCTCTCGGTATTCCCGGTGCGGCAGATATTATAGTTAATCGCGAAGGTTACGCACTGGGCTATAATGAACAACATAAACAATCCGCCTGGGTGACCTATAAATTAACTTTACACAGGCTTCAAAATCCGGTTGTTGCAAGAACAGGGAAATTCCGCCTTGACCCGATGTTGCACGGAAAACGTGCCGCATTGAAAGATTACCGGAACTCCGGTTATGACCGCGGCCATCTCGCACCTGCCGCAGATATGAAATGGAGCCGTCAGGCGATGAATGAATCATTTTATATATCCAATATTTCGCCTCAAGTCCCGGCATTCAACCGGGGCATCTGGGCAAAACTTGAAAGTCAGATACGCTCATTTGCTATTGCAGAGCAGGAGATTTTTGTCGTTACCGGACCAGTTCTGCCGCAAGATACTCCTCAACTTACAATCGGCAGCAATCAGGTGACCGTCCCCTCCCACTATTATAAAGTAGTATATGACCTTACTCCGCCCCAGAAGATGATTGCTTTCATAATCCCCAATCAAGGCAGTAACAAATCACTGCAGGATTTTGCAGTTAAAGTTGATGCGGTTGAGTCTGTAACCGGTCTGGATTTCTTCTCCTCTATTCCCGGTGACAAACAGGAGCAAATGGAGTCAAATATTGATATAACTCTCTGGAATTGGGATGAATAGTAAAACAGCCAATGCATAACTTCAAATTTCCCCCAAAATCATGCCTCAACAGTTGCGCAAAAGACGTGAAAAAATATCATTGCTGTTTTTCAGCCCGGCGGGATTATTTCCAGGTTATAAATTTTCTCCCCGTTTTGCGAGAACGCCCTGCTCTTTTATTAAAAAATTGGAATTACACTATTCGTTCAAATTATCATGCAGAATCCGGATATTCTGCACTCTCATTAAAGACTTGGAATTACCCCATTCAAGAAAAGCCCAAAAAAACGCTGTTTACCGGACCATATCCACATAAACAGCGTTGAAAACAGAAAATATAATGCCAAAAACCACCGATACCAAGTATCTTATGAACAGACTTCCGGCAAGAAACAACCTTCACATGCAGAAACCGCCACCGCAGAGCACTCCTTCCCGCACGCAAAAGTCCAGATCACAAACAAATGGATAAAACCTGAGAAGATGCCGAAAATCAATTAAAACTGAATATCGCCATCATCCAGATCAATGCCACCGGGAGCCGTCGGACTGACGCCAAAAACCTGCAAATCCTGCGACACAGAAAAAACTCCCAAAACCGGCTTCTCGTATTTCATAACTGTCTCCATGTAATGTTAAAAGCTGTACACGTTAATCAACCTTAATTCAAATTATACCATATTTTTTGTGTTTTGCAAGCATTTTTTATTTTTTTTTTGTATTTTTTGCATATTTAACCCGTTTTTATGATAAAAACAGCATATTTTCAAAAGTTTCTCCTGTTATCGCGTCACAAGACCGCATAGTTTACAAACTTATTTACTGTTTTACTGTTTCACAGCCATGCCATCAAGTTACATTAAACTGGGCAGTAAAATGACAAGACAGCAGCAAATCCAAAAACATCACCGAGGTTACACATCTTGAGAAAAATGCCAATTAATACGGAATTTGTATTTCACTTCTCCCTGTTATCCCAATAACAGAATACGCGTCTGCGGCAACGCATGAATGATGCTTCACAGCCGGTTAACCAACGGAAAAATATTCAATCCATGCAAGCCGGGGAAAACAACCCCTTTTCCTCCCCAAAACGCTTTTTTTCATTCCTCAATTGTTCAGTATGGTCAAGATAAAAAAATTGACCGGGAAAATAGAATATCCCGGTCAATTTCATTTTATTACAATTAACAAATGTTTTTTCTACTTTACTCTGACTTCGCCGCGCGAACCGTTTCCTGCTCCGGGAACAAAATCAATAGATGTTTTGCCATTGACAATCCCGCCGGCGGTACCGTTGGTATTTCTCACGCATTCCGGCAGCTTTTCTCCGGCACGGAACGGCTGGAAGATTACCAGGAAGCGGGCATCTTTGCCTTTCCATACCGCGCTGAGACGATCATAAGGATGCGTTTTTCCCTGGAATTCAAGCGGGGAAGTCTCCACCTTGAGCTCGACATCGGGAGAAAGCAAGGTTACCAGCAACAGCGGTTCACCATTCTCCATCTGGTGTGCCGGACGATCCTCAATCTTGCGGGTATTGAACTGGCGGGGATTTTTCAGCGGTCGGTATGAAAGCACCACCTGATTTTTCCCCAGACCGGGATAATCGGTTTTCCA
>CASECL010000132.1 GCA_949286445.1 uncultured bacterium
ACTCCGGCGGCCTGTTTTATCAGCCCCTGCTGATCGGCTTCATCGGAAATAGTGAAACCGGGCAGATATCCCAGATGCCCGATTTCAGCACGGAGCAATTTAACACAGAAGGCATGAAAAGTACCCAGAGTGACCGCCTGTGCCTTTTCCACGCCGGCCAGCGCGGCCAGACGTTCACGCATTTCCGCGGCGGCCTTGTTGGTAAAAGTCATCCCCAGAATGTTTTCCGGAGGGATGCCTTTTTTAAGCATGTACGCGATACGGCAGGTAATCACCCGGGTTTTTCCGGTTCCCGCTCCGGCCAGCACCAGCAGCGGCCCGTTAAAAGTGGAAACCGCGGCGGCCTGTTCCGGATTCAGGGACGCAAGTATCTCTTCTCCGGTCATACCAGTCGGACGGCAATATCAAATTTGTTTTCCACCGGATTAAAGAGTGCGGCAGCTGAAGTTACCGGGTGTTCAAAAGAAGCAAAAACTCCGCCGGAAATCACAAATTCCGCCGCGGCACCGGCGTTTTCTGCGTCAAATGCATCATCCTTCTGGCATTTACAGGGGGCGTTCTTCTCGTAGGTGGAGAGGTAAAACATCTTTCCCGGTTCCAGTTCAAATTCCTTTACCAGAACCGCATCCTTGCGGACAATTCCGAGGAAACCCTTCGGTTCAGCGCAGGAGACTGCGCCGACAATTCTGGGGGTATCCAGAGAATCTTTTTCGTAATCCATCGCCAGCAATCCCAGTACAAAAGCATCCCGGGGGGGCATACCCTGGGCGATTTTCTCCGCGATGGGATCGGTGTGAGAACCGTTGCTTACCACCGCGTATTCCCGGGCGAAACAGAGGGCGTTGTAACTTATGTAGGGATTTTTCCTCAGATCGGATTCAAACCCGGCCCGGGGCACTACGGCCACCTTTTCACCGTTGATCACGGCTTCGCGGTTGGGAAATGAACGGGATGAAACCCGGTAAGCGGCGCAGGGTTGGGATTTTCTGTTCATGCCGATGGCGACGATTCTGCCCAGATACATAATCAACTCCTCTTGTGTTGTTTGGGGATTTTCAATGCTGAATTACCAGTTCGGATATTCACTTTTAAATATACATGTAATGCCGTTTTTTTCAAGGTGCGGACTTGAAAAAATCGCCCCCGGAACTATATTGTTTCTGATATGAAAAAAGAATTCTCACCATCACTTGTTCCGCACCGCAGCGGGGTTTACGTTTACCGCAACCGTTTCGGTGAGGTTATTTATGTGGGCAAGGCCGCTGACCTGCGCCGACGGATGTCCAGTTATTTCCAGCCCTCCCGGCGGGAAAAGGCGGATCCCAAGTTAAGATCACTGATCAATGCCATTTACGACTGGTCATTTGAAGTGGTGCGCACCCCGGAGGAAGCACTGATTCTGGAGTCCAGACTGATCAAAGAGTATGCCCCCTATTACAATATTCTCATGCGGGATGACAAGCGTTATCTGATGCTCAAACTGGATATGAGTGAAAAATTTCCCACCCTGCGTACCACCCGGGTGAAAAAAGATGACAACTGCCGTTATTTCGGACCCTTTCCCCACGGCGGCGCGCTGAAATCAACTCTGGAGTATTTGCTCTGCCGTTTCAAACTCCGGGCCTGCCGGTCGGATTCCCCCGGCGAAGAGGAGCGCAAACGCTGTATGAAACGCTTTGTCAAAGACTGCTGCGCCCCCTGCACCGGAAAAGTGAGTGAAGCAGAATACCGCGCCAATCTGGATGCCGCCCTGGCGGTTCTGGAGGGCGATATTTCCGGCCTGCGGGAGGAGCTGAAAGCCAAAATGGCGGCGGAAAGCGCGGCGCAGAGATTTGAGAAAGCCGCTGCCTGGCGGGATGTGCTGTCCAATCTGGAAACCGTATTCGGCCGGGTGAACCGCTCCTTTGAACGCCCGGAACTTCCGGGGGGAAATCCGCCCGGCATGAGCGGGGTGAAAAGTCTTCAGGAAGCACTGGCTCTGGCGCACCCGCCCCGCCGGATCATCTGTTTTGACATATCCAACATCGGCGGCAAACTGGCGGTGGCCAGCATGGTGGCAATGCGGGACGGCAAACCCGACCGGGACGAATACCGGAGATTCCGGATCCGCACCGTGGAGGGCAGCAATGATTTTGCCATGATGAAAGAGGTTATAAAACGCCGTTTCCTCCGGCTGATGGAGGAAAAACGCCCCTTTCCGGATCTATTGATGGTAGATGGCGGCAAAGGACAGCTGAGCAGTGCCATTGATGCCCTGGTGGAGATCAACGCTCCGCCGCTTCCGGTAATCGGTCTGGCGAAAAAAAATGAAGAAATTTTCACTCCCGGCGACAGCGAGCCATTGGTATTGTCCCGCCATGACGGGGCATTGAAAATGCTCCAGCTGCTCCGGGATGAATCCCACCGTTTTGCCATCAGTTACCACCGTGAACTGCGCAATAAACGGCTGACCGAATCACTGCTGGATGAAATCCCCGGCGTGGGCGAAGCCAGGAAAAAAGCATTGCTGAAACATTTCGGTTCGGTACGCGGACTGAGGAAAGCCACCCCGGAAGAGGTGGCGGAGGCAGTGCCCGGCATCGGAATAACTCTGGCGGAAAGCATTTTGCGCAAAATCGGCAAAAAAGAGTGGCAAAAAGAGCAAAAAGGTGCTATATTTCCGGAAAATGGAAGTGCTGTTGTAAAGTAAAGTATTCACAAAGGAGATTAAATATTTTATCATGACATTAACACGTTACGGTTTGAAAGAATGGGGCCTGGCACTGCTGGCCGCGCTGGCGGCAAGCGTGATAATTTATCTGCTTTTCCGGCGTTTTCCCTCTTTCCGGGGGTGGTACATATCGGCGGCGGCGGTGGTCTGGGTGATTTTTCTGGCCTTTGCCGCCTTTTTCCGCAACCCGTCACGGGAACTGCCGGCGGATGAAAGACTGCTGGCAAGCCCGGCGGACGGGGTGGTAAAAGATATTGAAGTGGTGGATTTTGATCAGGAGCCGTTTAAGGGCAAAGCGTTGAGAGTAGGCATTTTTCTTTCGGTTTTCAACGTGCACGTCAACCGCACTCCCGCCCGGATGCAGGTAAGATCCAAAGTTTACCGTCCCGGCCGTTATCTTGACGCCCGCAATCCGGAGTGTGCAAAGGAAAATGAGGCGATGACCATCTGCGGCGAAGCAGAAGCCGCCGGAAAACGTTTTCCCCTCGGGATACGGCAGATTTCCGGAGCGATCGCCCGGAGGATTGTCTGTCCGGTACAGCCGGGAACTTCACTGAAACGGGGCGAAGTTTACGGCATGATAAAATTCGGATCCCGCACCGAACTGTATCTTCCGGCAGAAGGTTTTGAGGTGAAAGTCAAGATCGGAGACGCCGTCCGCGGCGGAGAAACCGTCATTGCGGAAATGAAATAAACGCTATGGAGGCAGGGATTTTTTCCCCGTGAAGATATGAAAGGAAAGAAACATTTCAAGGAAATCGTCAGAAAAAACCGCTGGCTGAAATGGGTGCCGAATTCGCTGACCTTGTGCAACTCCCTTTGCGGCTTTGCCGCAGTGCTCTACACCCTGCGGGCGTATGAGAGCAAACCGGATATCCGGATATTTGCCGCTACGGCATGGATTATTCTGTTTGCTATGGTTTTTGACGCTTTTGACGGCTTTGCCGCCCGGATATTCAACGCGGCAAGCATGCACGGCATTCAAATGGATTCATTGGCGGATATGGTCACCTTCGGCATGGCCCCGGCAGTAACGCTGGCAGTAATGACTCATATTCTCCGCTGTGAGATGCCAAGATATCAGGAAATTTTAGTTTATGCCCTCTGTGCAGTTTACCTGGGCGGCGCGGCACTGCGGCTGGCTACCTACAACGTTCACGCCATTCTGGAAAAAAAGAGTGATGACACGTTCAGCGGATTGCCTACCCCCGGAGGCGCGGCGGCGATCTGTAGCATATTTCTTTTCGGGAGTTCCTGCCGCATGGATTTGAGCCGGGCGGCAATGCTGCTGCCCATCTACGCGGCACTGCTGGGTTTGCTCATGGTAAGTAAAATCCGTTATATCCACTTCGGCAAATGGCTCTTTTCCGCCGGACGAAATCCCAAAAAACTCTTTATTATCGCCATTCTTCTGGCTGTTGTAGCCGTCTTCCGGGCCGCCGGAGTCCTGGTGCTGGTAAATCTGTATGTTCTCTCCGGACCGCTGGCCGCCATCTGGCGGACAATGACAGCAAAAAAACAAAACCAATTTGACGGAGAACACGCCTGATGAAAAAATATTTTATCACCGGCGGGGCGGGTTTTATCGGAAGTCATCTGACCCGCCGTCTGCTTGCCGGAGGCAATAAAGTTACTGCTCTGGACAATTTTTCCACCGGGTCGCCGGATAATATCGCACCATTCAGCAGAGAAGAAAATTACTCATTTTTTGAAGATGATGTCGTTACTCCCGAACAGGATCTGGCATTGGCGATGAAGGATTGCGATGTGATCATCCACCTTGCCGCCGCGGTGGGGGTGGAACTGGTGGTAAATGATCCCATGCGCACCATAAAAACCAATGTTGCCGGAACGGAACACGTTTTGGACGCGGCGGCGAAATACGGCAGAAAAAGGGTTATTATTGCTTCAACCAGCGAAGTTTACGGCAAATCCACCCAGAAACTTTTCCGGGAAACTGATGATCTGCTTATCGGGCAGCCGATTCACTCCCGCTGGTCTTATGCCTGCAGCAAACTCCTGGATGAATTTTATCTTTTTGCCAGCCACCAGTCCGGAACTGTGGACGGCGTAACAGTGAGATTTTTCAACACTGTCGGCCCCGGTCAGACCGGACGGTACGGCATGGTTATTCCCAGACTGGTGAAACAGGCTCTGGCAGGGAAAGCATTAACCGTTTACGGAGACGGCAATCAATCCCGCTGTTTCTGCCATGTGGCGGATACCGCAAGGGCGGTGGAACTTTTGGCGGGAAATCCGGAAGCATCAGGAAAAATCTTTAATATCGGAAGTCAGAACTCCATTACCATTATGGAGTTAGCAAAGAAAATAATTCAGCACACCGGGAGTTCATCGGTCATAGAACTTATTCCTTATGAAAAGGCTTATCAGCCGGGTTTTGAAGACATGCGCCGGCGGATGCCGGATATTTCAGCGGTCAGTCAGCTTACCGGATGGCATCCGGAAAAAAGTCTGGATGAAATTATCGACGATGTCATCGGCCATTTCCGGAACGGCACGGCAGAGTATTAAATAACGCGGAGAGAACGTAAGATGAAAAAACTGGATGTCCAACTGGGTGAACGCTCTTACCCGATTTGTTTCGGCGGGGTGGATGATAATGAAACGCTGGAACTCTTGCAGAACAATCTCCGCGGCCGGGGCGTATTGGTGGTGACCGACCGGAAAGTTGATGCCGCCTATCCGGAAATCTGGGGCCGTTTCGGCGGCACCCGTTACGTTTTTCCCGCCGGGGAAAAATCCAAGACCTTGAGTACGGTAATGAATGTCTGCGGCGCGGCGGCAGAAAATGAACTTGACCGCAAAAGTATTTTTGTTGCGGTAGGAGGCGGGGTTACCGGGGATTTGACCGGTTTTGCCGCCTCGATGTTCATGCGCGGAGTGTCTTTCATTCAGGTACCCACCACGCTTTTAGCTATGGTTGACTCCAGTGTGGGGGGGAAAACTGCGGCCAATCTGCCGGAAGGGAAAAATTTAGTAGGCTCATTTCACCAGCCCAAAATGGTGCTGATTGACGTAAATTTTCTCAAAACCCTGCCCTGGGAGGAACTCCGCAACGGTATGGCCGAAGTGGTAAAATACGGCGTGATCATGGATGAAAAGTTCTTTGACCGCCTGGAGGAACGGGGGGATGATTTTTTCCGGCTGCCGCTGGATATGGAGCTTTATGAAGAGGTGATATTGCACTCCTGCCGGCTGAAAGCGGAGGTGGTGGCAGAAGATGAAACCGAAAAAGGTGTGCGGGCAATTTTGAATTTCGGCCATACTTTCGGTCACGCTTTTGAGTTGTTGAGCTTATATCAGATGCCTCACGGCGAAGCGGTGGCGGCGGGAATGAGCGTGGCGGCGCATCTGGCGGTGAATATTGGATTATGTGATAAATCCGTTTCAGAACGGCTGGACAATCTGCTTGAAAAACTCGGTCTGCCCCGTAAAGTTCCAGCCGCGTTCAAGAGTTCGGCGGTAATGCTGGCCATGCTCCACGACAAGAAGAACCGGGACGGCAAAATCCGGCTGGTGCTGCCGGAACGGATGGGCAAAGTAATACTCCGGGATGATATTCCGGATAAAGAAATTCACCGTGCGCTGGAGGAAAAACACGCCTGAATTACCGGAAGAGGGAGGGCGGATAAAAGTTGCCGTTTCCAAAAAAGAAAGGGAAATAAATGATTGACCGGGAAAGCTGTATTCTGCTTAACATGATTTCCGGAATTGGCTATGCCAAATACAGCCGTTTAGTGGAAGCATTCGGCTCTCCGGACAAAATATTCCGGCAATCTTTTGACCGGCTCCGGGAGGTTCCCGGCATCGGCGACCTGCTGGCTGAGCGCATTGCTGAAGTCTCTGACGGCAGCCGGCTGAAAACGGAACTGGCGATGGCGGAACGGGCAGGTGTGCGTATTATAACGCTGACTGATCCGGATTATCCGGAACAGTTGCGGGAACTGCACGATCCGCCGCTTTGCATTTATCTCCGCGGAATGATGCCGGAGTTTTCCAATTTTTCAGTAGCGGTGGTCGGCAGCCGGAGAATGAGCCGTTACGGTGAACGCATGACCAGAAGCATTACCGAAGTTCTGGCGTCAAGCGGCTGTCTGATCGTTTCCGGTCTGGCGGCGGGAGTGGATACGGTGGCGCATCATGCGGCAGTTAATTCCGGAGGGCTGACGGCGGCGGTTCTCGGAGGAGGACTGATGAGACTGTATCCGGCGGAAAATGCCGGACTTGCCAGGAGAATTATTGAAAGCGGAGGGGCGTTGATTTCCGAATTTCCACTGGAATTTCCAGTCAGCCGGACGAGTTTTCCCCGGCGTAACCGGATTGTGGCGGCATTGAGCAGCGGAATTCTGGTTACTGAAGCGGGGATTGACTCCGGGGCGTTGATTACCGCTTCGCTGGGGGTGGAACTTGGCCGCGAAATAATGGCGGTGCCCGGCATGGCGGATAATCCGCAGGCGGCAGGATGTCATAAATTGATCAAAGAGGGAGCAGCTCTGGTGGAAAATGCCGGTGATGTGCTTGCTTTGCTGGACGGCGGGCTTTTTGCGCCGGGTCACTTGAGAAGCCTGGAGATAAGGGAAAAATCAATTCCCTATGATGCGGGTGCTTTAAGCGGACTTCCGCTGGAAGTTAAAAAGGTCTTCGAGCTTCTTTCCGATACCGGCAAAACCATGGATGAACTTCTGTCTGAAAGCGGAATGGATACCGGAGTGATTTCCGGTGCTCTGATGCGGCTGGAACTGCTGGAAATGATCCGGAAAGATGCCGCAGGAGTGTATGAAAAAGTTTCCCGCTGAGATTCTGCGGCGTGAGGTTCATATATGCCGTCAGATGCGGAAATGAAAATTGTTTTTGAAAACGGGGTATTGAAACTGCTTTACCCGACGGAGGAAGCTCTGGCTCTGCTGGATGGGATTTTTGTTTCCGACGTCCGGGATAAAATGTGGCGGGGAAGAGCCTGTGACTACGCGGAAGCCGTCATCCGGCTGCGCCGTAACAATGTTGCTTTCTCGGATCAGGCAAAAGATTTTTATCCGCTCCGGCTTGATATAAAAAATGATATATCTCTGCGCGAACATCAGCAGCAGGCACTTTCCGCCTGGATTGCCTCCGACCGCCGGGGTGTGGTGGAACTGCCCACCGGGAGCGGAAAAACCATCCTGGCCATGTTTGCCATTGCCAATGTACAACGTCCGACCCTGGTTTTATGCCCGACCATTGACCTCATGACCCAGTGGATCAGCGTAATCCGCAATTTTTTCGGTCTGGAACCCGGACAATTGGGCGGCGGCGGACATGATATCCGGGAAATTACCGTTTCCACCTATGATTCAGCGGTAATCAATATGGAATTTATCGGCGGGAAATTCGGTTTTCTGATCGCTGACGAGTGCCATCATCTGCCGGGCGAAACCTACCGGATGGCGGCAATGCAGTCGATTGCACCTTTCCGGCTGGGATTGTCAGCCACGCCGGATTTTGATGATGAACGCGCCGGAGTACTCTGCGACCTGATGGGAAAAACCGTTTACCGCGCCGGAATAACCGAGTTGGCCAATAAGGTGTTGTCCCCTTACGTCACCCGGAAAATCGAGGTGGATCTGGAAGAGGATGAACGCCGGGAATATGAAGAAAACCGGAAAATATATCTTAACTTTGTCCGGCGTCAGAATATAAATTTTGCTTTGCGCAGCGGCTGGAGTTCATTTATCAATGCCTGCAGCCGTACCCCGGCGGGACGGAACGCATTTGCCGCATTTCTGAGACAGCGGAATATCGCCCGGAGCGGCAGAGGTAAATTGAAAGTACTGTGGGATATCTTCACCCGGCACCGGGGCGAACAGATTATCGTATTTACCGCCGATAACGCCGCCGCTTATGAAATCGGGGAAAAATTCCGCCTCCCCGTCTTGACCTGCCGTACCAAACCGGCAGAAAGAAAAGATTTTCTGCAGAAATTCCGGGAAAATATTTACCCGATACTGGTAACCAGCAGAGTGCTGAATGAAGGCGTAGATGTCCCCGCCGTGGGAGTGGGAATTGTGTTCTCCGGCTCCTCCAGCGTCCGTGAACACGTCCAGCGGCTCGGACGGATACTGCGCCCGTCTCCCGGAAAAAAACAGGCCGTGCTATACGAACTGCTGAGCCGTAACACCGGAGAAGATAACGTCAGCGAACGCCGCCGCCGCCACCAGGCCTACCGCCGCTGAAATAGTATTGGTTAAAGGGATACTGCGGGAAGGAAAAACCTTTTAAGGAAAGGTTCTTTCCTTCCCGCGCCCATCCTTTTCCAAACCTTTTCGGATTAACATTGCTTCAATTTCACAATTGAAGCAATGAGTGCCGGAAAAAGTCCGGA
>CASECL010000133.1 GCA_949286445.1 uncultured bacterium
CCCGTTTTTCCGGAATGGGCGGCGGACATGACGAACGTGAACAGACACTTAACGCCTTGCTGGTGGAAATGGATGGTCTGGAAAGCCGTCCCGGGGTGATCGTATTGGCAGCCACCAACCGGCCGGATGTGCTGGATCCGGCATTGCTGCGCCCGGGCCGTTTTGACCGTCAGGTGGTTATGGATCTGCCGGATATTCACGGACGCCGGCAGATTCTGGATATTCATGTCAAGAAAATCCGGGTGGATGAATCGGTTGATCTGGATGTTGTCGCCCGCACCACTCCGGGATTTTCCGGAGCGGATCTGGCCAACTTGTGCAATGAAGCCGCATTACTCGCCGCCCGCGCCGACCGGGAAAAGGTAAATCAGCAGGATATGGAAGAAGCCCGGGATAAAGTATGTTACGGCCGGGAACGCCGCAGCCGGAAAATTACGGAAAAAGAACGGCGTCTTACCGCATTTCATGAGGCGGGTCATACCCTGGTGGCGATGAACTGCAAATATGCCACCCCGGTTCATAAAGTTACCATCATTCCCCGCGGTCAGGCTTATCTGGGTGCAACTTTCACTATGCCGAAGGAAGATGTTTACACCAAAAGCAAAAATGAAATTCTGGATGAGATGGCAGTGCTGATGGGCGGCCGGGTGGCAGAAGAGCTTTTCATGGGGGATATTACCACCGGAGCTTCCGCGGATATCAATCAGGCTACCCGTTACGCCCGTCTGATGACCTGCATCTACGGCATGACAGAACTCGGTCCGGTGAAGTATGAAGACTCTACAATGCCGCCTCACATGCGCATTGATGCCCAGCCGCCGGATGCCCACAGTTCAGAAACGTTGCGGGAAATTGACCTGACGATACGCAAGCTGGTAAACGACGCACTGGAAAGAGCCAGAAAAATGCTTTCCGAGAAAAAGGATGATTTGGAGAGACTGGCCAATGCACTGCTGGAAAAAGAGACGCTGGATGTTTCCGAGGTGGAAGCGATTTTGAAGAAAGATGACGGAATAAGTATCGTTTCAGATACCTTGAATACGACTCCTTCTGACTCAGTTCAGTCCGTGACCGGAGCAGGAAATATCAGTGGAACACCGGAAGTTTCCGCTTCAGACAATCCACCCAAAAAAGACGAAACGGAAAAAAACGATGACACTGCCGGAGCAGGCATTTAAAACTTCTCCGGACGGCAAGTCTGTCCTGGTGAAACTTCATATCCAGCCCCGGTCATCAAAGGAAGCCGTTTCCGGGGATTGGAACGGCGAGGCAGTGAAGATCAATCTCAATGCTCCGCCGGTGGATGGCAAGGCTAATGCGGCATTAATAAAATTTCTTGCCGGAATACTGAAGACCCCCCGCGGCATGATCAGCATTGTCCGGGGGGAAAGTTCACATAATAAAACCGTCTGCATTCAGAACATGAGTGCGGATGCAATTAAAAATATTTTGGAAAGAGCATGAAAAGCATAATTTTTCTGGCTGACGGCATGGCGGATGAACCGCTGGATGAACTGGGTGGACTTACCCCCCTTGAATATGCCGATACCCCGGCAATGGATTTTATTGCCAAATCAGGACAATCCGGAACATTTCTTACCCTTCCGGAAGGGTTGCCCACTTCGTCAGACGTGGCAAATATGTCGGTACTGGGATTTTATCCGGAAAAAAATTACCCCGGACGCGGGCCGATTGAAGCGGCAAGTCAGGGCATTCAATTAGCCCCGGATGACGTGGCGTGGCGATGCAATTTAGTTTATGTGGATGAGGAAAATATTTTGCGGGATTATTCCGCCGGACATATTTCCGATGCGGAGTCAAAAAAGATTATCGCCGCATTGAAAGAAAAATTTGATTCTGATAAATTGACTTTCCACCCTGGCGTGAGCTACCGGAATTTGCTGGTGCTTCACGGTAAAGAGTTTTCCGATGCAGTGGATTATTTCAAGCCGGATTCATCCCAGGATATTCCGGTGGCGGAACTGCGGCTGAAAGCAAAAACTCCGGAAGCAGAATATACGGTAAATTTTCTGGGGGAACTCAGCCGGCAGACGGCAGATTTTCTTGCCGGTCTGGAGTGCAACCGCCGCGCGGGAGCAAAAGCTAATTTCATCTGGCCGTGGAGTCCGGGACGTAAGCCGGCTTTACCCGGTTTTTCCAGCGTTTACGGCGGGAAACGCGGGGCAATCATCAGCGCGGTGGATGTGATCAAAGGTCTGGGCCGCTGTACCGGAATGGATGTAATTGAAGTACCCGGAGCCACCGGATATCTGGATACCAACTATGAGGGCAAAGCCAATGCGGCTGTGAAAGCACTGAAAGATCATGATTTTGTTTACCTCCACCTGGAAGCAATTGACGAGTGCTCACATGAGGGGGATCTCAAAAAGAAACTTCAGGCGATTGAAAACTTCGACTCCAGGATCATCGCCCCGGTTATGAAACAGTTGTCCGGGGAAGAAGTGGTTTTTGCCATTCTGCCGGATCACCCGGTGCCCATTAAACTGCGTAAGCACACCACAACACCGGTTCCAGTGGCAGTTTGCGGTCCGGGATTTCCGCCGGACGGGATTGAAAAATATTCCGAACGTCAGGCTCTAAATGGATCGCTGGGCAATATGCGCGGCAACGAACTGATAAAAAAAGTTCTTGCCCTCTGAAATATTGCCGTATTCAGGAAAAACAACTCATGAATCCGTGTTTTATCTGCCCCCGTCAATGCGGAGCGGTACGGCCGCAGGGTTTACCTGCCGATCAAAACCGCACAACAATTCCCGGTTTCTGCCGTTCACCATTAAATCCAGTGGTATCCAGAGCGATGGTACACTTCTGGGAAGAACCGGTAATCAGCGGAGAGAAAGGGTCAGGTGCGGTTTTCTTTGCCGGATGCAACCTGAAATGCGTCTTCTGCCAGAATTATGAAATCAGCACCCTGGGAAAAGGCAGGGAAATTTCAGTCAGTCGGCTGCGGGAGATCTACTTTGAGTTGATAGAGCAAGGCGTTCACAATATCAATCTGGTCACTCCTGCCCATTATTCCGGCGCAATTGCTGAGAGTCTGGAGGGGGGACTGCCGGTGCCGGTCGTTTACAACGGCAATGGCTATGATTCGGTGGAAACCTTGAAAACACTGGAAGGAAAAATTCAGATTTACCTGCCGGATCTGAAATATTCCGACAACCGTTCAGCCGCTGCATACAGTGCGGCAAAAGATTATTATGAGACCGCCTGTGCGGCCATAAAAGAGATGTACCGCCAGACCGGTCCCTTTCAAATCGGCGAAGACGGCATGATGAAAAGAGGAGTGATCATTCGGCATCTGATTCTGCCGGGAATGCTGGAAAACTCCTTTGGCGTTATTGATTTTGTGGCGGAAAACTTTGCCCCCGGTGAAGTGATGTTCAGTTTGATGAATCAGTATGTTCCCTGCGGAAAAGTGTTGCAGGGAGGCTTTCCGGAGCTGGAACGAAAAGTATCCAGTGAAGAATACCGCAAAGTAAGAAATTACCTGATTGACAGCGGAATTACTGATGGTTTTCTGCAGGAAAATTCCGCCGCAGACACCCAATTTATTCCGGATTTTGATGGTTCCGGGGTTTGAAAAATATTTTTCCTCCTAAAAAATCCCCCGGGATGTCCGGCAGAATAAAACCTCAATCCCGGCCGATAAGTTTTTCCGCCAATTTCACCGCCGCCACTGCATCCGGCGAATAATAAGCTCCGATACTGGAGGCATAATTGCCGTCCACAGCCGCACCGCCAATCATAACCGGCACCGGAAGCTGTTCACGCCTCAAGGCATCCACCACCTCTTTCATCCGCGGCATGGTGGTGGTCATAAGAGCAGATAAACCGATAATATCAGCTTTGTTTGCCATAGCAGCGGCAATAATTTCCGCCGCCGAAACATTTTTACCCAGGTCGATTACCTCAAAACCGTAATTTTTCAGCATCAAGCCCACCAGATTTTTTCCGATGTCATGCACATCCCCCTCCACCGTAGCCAGAACGATCCGGCTGCCGTGACTTGACAATGCCGGATGATTTCCCGTTTCATCTCTTGAAACAGAAAGCGGCAATGATAACTCATCAAACCCGCGCCTCATGGCATCGGCACTCAAAATCAGCTGAGGCAGAAAATATTTCCGTTTTTCAAAATAATCCCCCACCGTATTGATGCCGGGAATGAGTGCCAAATCAATAATTTCCTGTGCCGGATATGATTTCAGTGCTTCCGCAATCAAATCCGGCATACCCGCACTGTCGCCATCAATTACAGCATACTTTATCCGGGATAATATATCACTTGCGTTCCTGCCCGGATCGGTTGAATTTCCACCTCCGCTGCCATAGCGGGAAGTGTAACGGCGGGCTCCGGCATCGCACCCGGTAAGCAGATTTGCCGCATAAAGATTTTTCATCACCGTTTCATCAGACGGGTTGGCGATCACCAGTGATAATTTATTCATCGCCAGCATGCTCAACATAGTGCCGTTTACCGCGGAACGCTCCGGCAAACCGAAACTTACATTGGATAATCCGCACACCCCGGGCAAACCATGCTGCTGGATTACCGCCGCACTTTCCAGCGTGACTTGCGGGGCCCTGCCGTCCGCCGCCGCCGCCATTACCAGTACATCAACAACAAAATTCTGCCGGGATATACCATATTTTTCCCCGTAACGGAGTATTTTTTCCGTCAAATGCCAGCGTTTTTCCGCGGTTTCCGGTATGCCGCGGTTGTCCAGCGGCAACGCTATCACCGCCGCACCGTAACGTTTGGCCAGCGGCAGCAATTTTTTCATTTTGGCTGTTTCCGCCGGAATGGAATTAAGCAGTGCCCGCCCCGGGTAAAGGCGCAATGCCGCTTCCACCGCCTCCGGAGATGAACTGTCAATACATAAAGGCAATTTCGTCCGCAGACAAAGTTCGCCGGTCAAACGCCGCAGCAAAACCTTTTCGTCCACCCCCGGAACTCCGCAGTTTACATCCAGAATATCCGCTCCCGCTTTTTCCTGTTCGGCGGCAAACTTTTTTGCCAGTTCAAGTTTCCCCTCCCGGTATTCTGCCTGCAATACCTTTTTCCCGGTGGGATTTATTCTTTCTCCGATAACTTTAATTCCCTGTGCCGGATTGATTTCACATACTGACGAAGCCGAAGCCAGCAACAATGGAACATTTTTCACCGGAGCAGCACTTTTCACCCCGGAAAGCTTCTCCCGGCAGCACGAAATAAATTCCGGCGACGTGCCGCAGCAGCCGCCAATGAAATTCGCTCCCGCCTTCGCCAATTCAATTGCATATCCGGCAAATTCTTCAGCTCCCATGGAAAAAACCGTACGGCCGTTTTCAAGCCGCGGCAACCCGGCATTTGGCTTGGCCAGCAACGGTATTGAGGCATATTTTTTCAACTCCCGGATTACCCCGGTCATCTCCTCCGGTCCGGTGGAACAATTACAGCCGAACGCCGCCGCCCCCATCGACTGCACCGTCACCAGAGCCGATAAAGCCAGAGTGCCGGTCAGTGTCCGGTCGCCGTTCTCCAGTGTCAGCGATATAAACACCGGCAAATCACACAGCTCCTTTGCCGCCAGCAATACCGCCCTCGCCTCCTGGATATCCAGCAGCGTTTCCGCCACCAGTCCCTGAACCCCGCCTGCCAGCAGTCCGCGGATCTGTTCCCGGTATATTGTCACCATGTCGTCAAACGGCAGTTCCCCGAAAGGCTCGACAAAAAGCCCCGCAGATGATATATCTCCAAAATATAACGCCCCCGATCCCTTCACCGCCTGTCCGGATAACCGGGCAAGTTCACGATTAATTTCAAAAACCTCTTTTTCCCGCCCCGCTTCCGCCAGTTTGACCCGGTTCGCACCGAAAGTCGGGGTATATATTATCCGGCTACCGGCGGCAATGTAACGCTTTTGAAGTCCGACAATTTTTTCCGGATTATCCAGACACCATAACTCCGGCGGCACCCCGGCAGGCATCCCCGCCGCCGCCAGTTCAGTTCCGGTGGCTCCATCCAGCAAACAGATTTTTTTTATCGACGGAAATAACATATTCATCCTCTCTTCATCAAACCTGCCAGCGCAGTAACCGTCTTTTCCGGAGTCATGACAAATACTTTCTCATCCAGCTTAACTCCCCACTCCGCCAGCGGCAGCAAAGCAAACCAGATCTGCTGATACTTCAACTCCAGCGTCCCGTATCCCGGGGAAAAACGATGGTTCTTAACCAGCAGCCCCCGCCTGGCCAGTTCACGGCGCGCACTCTTCTCGGTAAAGTCCACTGCCGCATCAGCGCATTCGCCCCCCACCGCATCCAGTATCACCGCCCGGAAACCATCGCCGTCTCTCATTGCCGCATCACGGGCATCAACAATCCCCTGCCCCGCCGTCGCCGCCATAAACAGGGCAATATTACACCCCTCCAGCCGCGCGGCAGTACCGGGATCTTTTATACTTGTACCATCCTGAAAAATTACCGTTTCACCGTTATTTCCAGTTATTTCCAAAGCGGTCCATGCCCCGTGAAAACAGAGAAACCGCGCACTGTCCGAAATTATTTCCTCCACCTTTTCCGGCCGCGGGTCAAAAGCAAGATGAGAATTGCGCCCCAGCCTCCGGTAAATGTCATCCATCGGAAGCGGCAGTTTGAAGTTATTTAAAAGATGAATTTTCATATTTCCCCGCGTGAAAGATTAAGGGGAAATATAACACCATCAGCGGATTTTTGCAAGCGAACGGGCGTAAAACGATAAGGAATTATCCCTCGCTCCGGCTATCAGTATCAAGTCCCCTGCGCCGGCATTTGCATGCAGATATTCCGCGCAGGATTCCCGGTCGGGAAAATACCGGTAACGTTCCGGATGCCGCGACATTGCACGGTATTCTTCGCAAACTTCCTCCGCAGTGGGTTTGAATGAAGTCGTACCTCCGGCGTAATAAGGCGGCAGAAAAATAAACACATCCTGCGAACGCAGATCCCTTTCCAGCATGTCAAACAATGCTTCACGCATAAACCCGAGCGGTTTGAAACCGTGCGCCTGAAAAACCACCAGCAGTTTACCGGATGCCAGTTCCCCCGCCCACGCCATGGCGGAAGATAATTTTTCCGGATTGTGGGAGTAATCATCATATACCAGTGCCCCCTCCTCCGTCATCCCGGCGTAATCACTTCTCCGCCAGACGCCATGAAATATTCCCAGTGCCGGCAAAATCTTTTCCCGCTCCAAACGCAAATTATTAACGCACAAAGCATAAATAGCCAGTGCGTTGAGTGCAGTGTGACGGCCGTTGCAGGGCAGCAGCAGCTTCGCCCCGTCCGAAAACTCCGCCCCGAAAAAACGTTCTTCCAGACGGAAATCCTCCCGTTTCATTCCGTAAATGGACAATATATTGTTTGCCCCCATGTTCTCTATTACTGAGCAATCATGTTCTTTGTCCACCCGGCTCCGGCGGCCGGAGTAATAAATACTTTCCGTAAAATCAACCGTCCGGTAATCTTCAAGTTTGAGCAACTCGATCCCCCCGTCAATTGCTTTTTTCTTTTCTCCGGTAAAAACGGTTATTTTCAGATGTGCAGGAAGTTTTCCCGCCGTTTTCAACGCCTGATAAACTTCATACTCCAGTACCGCAGAAACCCTTACGTTGTTAAGAAATTCGCCGAATACCCGCACCAGCTCCGGCTTGTCGTAGTGGTCGGTACCTAAATTCAGTATTATCGCATGATCCGCCCCGTAGTTGAGCAGACTGCGGTCACTTTCATCTGCTTCAAAAACAAAATAATCTCCATTCCCCCCCCGGTAGTTGCCCGCATTTTTCCCGTCACGGAACGCATTGCAGAATCCTCCCGCCAGACAGCCGCAGTCAAGTCCGGCATTCAGCAGGGTTTCCGTTAAATAAGCCGTCACGCTGGTTTTGCCGCAACTGCCGGTAACCGCAATTGAACAACGGGGCGATACCAGAGAAATCAGTTCCCGCAGCATCTCCGAACGGTGCAGACGGGGAATATTGCCGGATGCGGCAAAATCAGGATTGTCCTCTTCTATCGCACTGGAATAAATGATTGCATCAACCATTCTGCCGGAATTCATAAAAGAACCATCCTGGGGATAAATCTTTATTCCCTGGGCTTCCAGCGCATTGAAAATCTCTTCATTTTCACTTTTGCCGTATCCGCGGTCGCTGCCGGATACTTTCATACCCAGATCACACGCCATCTGTGCCAATGCACTCATGCCGACACCGCCGATGCCAATAAAATGAACTGCGCTTTGCCGAGTCAAATTCATCGCGATACCCCTTTCCCGGTTTTTCCCGCTGTTTTGTTATCTGTCTTATTCTCCGGTTCTGTCCGGGGAGGAATATTGTAATACTTCAGAGCCTGTTCCGCCACCCGGCGGAATACCGGAGCGGAAACCGTGCCGCCGTAATATGCGCCTTTGGGTTCATCCATGGTAACCAGCATGACAAATTTCGGATCATCCGCCGGAACAAAGCCCACAAAACTGCCGAAATATTTGCCCGGCGCGTAATGACCGTTGACCACCTTGCGGCTGGTACCGGTTTTTCCCGCCACCGGATAACCGTCGATTTTCGCCCGGGTGGCAGTACCGCCTTTTTCAGTTACCATAGTCATCATGGACACCAGTTTGCGGCAGGTATCCGGATTTTTGAACATCTGTTTCGGCGGAGGAACTTCCGGACGGTAAACTTCCCCGGTTTCCGGGTTTTCAATCCGGTCAACCAGACGGAGCGAACGCAGATTGCCATTATCCGCCAGCGCACAGTAAGCCCGCACCATCTGCACCGGAGATACCGTAATGCCGTAACCGATCGGGAAACGGGTAATGGATAACCCGTCCCAGCGGCGCGGCGGAGGCACCAGCCCCCGGGTTTCCGGACGGAGCGGAAGCCCGGTGCGTTCACCGAAACCAAACTTCCGGAAGGTATCGTAAACCACGTCTTTGCCCAGCATCAAGGCTATTTTTGCTGTTCCGATATTACTGGACTTCTGAATTACTCCTGCCACGGTTAATTTGTCATAGGGGTGGGAGTCGCGGAGCGGTTTATTCATATAAAACCAATTCCCGTGTTCACAGTCAATAATGGTGTCTTCTGTCACCACTCCGTCATCCAATGCCCGCCCCACCGTAAAGGGTTTGATAATTGATCCCGGTTCCAGCGGGTCGCTGGCAATCCTGGTACGCAGGTCATCGGAATTGAGTTTCTCATTGGGATTGAAATTGGGACGCTGGGAGATAGCCAGAATTTCTCCGGTCTTCGGATCGGCGATAATTGCGTAAAGTGCCTTTGGGGTGTATTTGGCATAAGCCGCATCCAGTTCCTCCTCCAGAATCGACTGCAGAACTTCGTCTATGGTAAGATAAATATTCTGCCCGTCCCGTTCATGGGTTTCTTGGTGCAGACCGTAATTCAGCTGACGGCCGTCACGGCCACGTTCGTAAATTTTTTTCCCGTCCGATGAACGCATCAGCTGATTGTAAAAGCGTTCAATGCCCAGCGGTGATTCTTCCCTGCCGTCGGCGGTGATTTTGGACAATCCCAGAACGTTGGACAGCATTTTGCCTTTGGGATAACTGCGTTTGTAGGTGTCGGTGAAAAAAAGTGAGTTGATCTTATTTTTTTTGGCCAGCTCACGGATTTTACGGCCCTTCAGCAGCGGAACGTTGCGGGCTATGACTACATAACGGTTGAGATCAACCCGTTCCCTGCCCCCGGCATCATACAGCACTTTGCCGTCCCGATCCCGGAGTTTGCGGTAAGGATTGAGTTTTTCGTAAATTTCCCTGTAATCCAAATCCAGCTGTTTGCTGATAAAATAGGCGGTTTTCCGGCGGTTCTGTTCCGCTTTCGCCCGGGCCCTGGCTTGTTTTTCAGCCCGTTTTTCCGGAGACATTTTAGGGTCTTCCTGCACCGGAGAATCAAGATTGGCAATAATCGCAGGGTCGCAGGTGATGGTCAGGCAGGGTTCATTGCTGACCAGCAAATTACCGTTGCGGTCAAATATTTCCCCCCGTTTACCCCGGATTTTCTTTACAGCGGTGTACTGTTTGCGGGCCTTTTCCAACAGTTCATCGTGGCGGACAATCTGGATAAAATAAAGCCAGATGCCGATCCCGACGCCGATAAACGCCAGAAATAACGCCGTCAGCCGCATTCTAATCCGGATTGAATCATTGGTACTGAGCATGAGCCCCCCTCTCTTCTGCTCAGCGGCTGGCTATGGCAGAATCCACCGCAACTCCGGACGGAGGCGGAATAATTGCCAAATGCCGTACCTGACGGGGTTCAGGGAAACGGAGATCAAGTTTGAGGCGGGTAATCTGCGCCTTGATATGCGGCCAGCGTTTCAAACGCTCATTTTCCAGGGAAAGACTTTCAATTTCACGGTCTGCCAATTCAGCTTCACGCACTGACAAACGGGTAGCCCGGACTGATTCACTTATCCGCTGATTCAAATAAATATAACCGTTGACGATGGCTCCTACCGCCAGAAACAGCAATACCAGTTTCACCGCTGAAACCAGTTTTTCTGCAAAATTGAAATTTTTTTTCACGCGCCCGGCAGGCCGCCTGAAATTGCCTGATTGTATGTTCATAAAAAACCCGCTCCGATTTTTATTTTTTGCAAATTCTTGCTGTTCTCAACTTGGCACATCCGGCACGACGATTTTCCGCCAGCTCTGCTGCCGAGGCGATCAACGGCTTTTTCGTCAGCACCTCCAGTTCCCGGTGATGATTGCATACGCATATTGGCAGCTGTGGCGGACAGATGCAGTCTTTTGATTTGTCCCGGAAAAAGTTCTTCACCATCCGGTCCTCCAGTGAATGAAAACTTATCACCGCCAGAATTCCACCGTTTTTCAACACTTTCAGTGCCGCATTCAGCCCCCGCTCCAATTCACCGAGTTCATCATTCACCGCAATACGCAGGGCCTGAAAAACCAGCGTGGGACGGGGCAGTTCCCCTTTTCTTGCCTTTCCCAGCACCCGGTCGCAGATCTCAACCAGTTCGGAAGTCATGCTCAAAGGCCGTTCACTCCTTCTTCTGACCACCTCCGCCGCCAGAGCCCGGGACTGACGCACTTCACCGTAGCGGTAGAAGATATCCGCCAATTCGCTCTCTGAACAACGGTTCAGCACCCGGCTGGCAGTCAGCTCCGAACTTTTATCCATGCGCATATCCAAAGGACCGTCTTCCCGCCAGGAAAAACCTCTTCTGCCGTCATCAATCTGGGGTGAAGACACCCCCAAATCCAGCAGCACTCCGTCCACCGGAACAAAATCATGCTCTGCTGCAATCTCATCAAGCCGGGAAAAAACCCCGTGAACCAGTTTCACCCGGTCCCCGGCAAAACTCAAACGTTCTGACGATTTTGCCAGTGCTTCACCGTCCCGGTCAATACCGAGCAGTTTCATATTCGGGTGGCGTTTCAGCAAACCGGCGGCATGACCGGCACGTCCCAGTGTCCCGTCAATCAGCCGGCAGTCGCTGTCGCCGAGAACGGAAAAACTCTCCATCACCTCGTTGAAAAGCACCGGTATATGACCATAACTTTTATCCGTTGTGTCAGAGATTTCCATTTTCGCTCAACTTCTGAATCTGATCCCAATAGGTATTTATCAGCTCCGGCGTCGGGCTGGTCCAGCTGCCCGGGGCGCATATTCTTATATAAGTCATCGCTCCGATCAGTTTTACCGTATTTGCCACGCCGATCGCGTCAAGTTTGCTCCGTTCAATCCCGATACGCCCCTGTTTGTCGCAGCGGCAGTAACGCGCCTGAGAACCAATATAAGCAAAAGCCGCCTGCATCTCACGGTTGGCCACCGCATAACGCCCGGCTTTCTCCATTATCTCCACAAAGGTTTCATTGGGCAGCAGCTGCAGGTCATTATCCCGTCCCGGCAGCAGAACCAGCACGGTTTCACCCTCTTTATTCCGCCACTCGCTGGGCAGCGAAAAAC
>CASECL010000134.1 GCA_949286445.1 uncultured bacterium
AAAGCCGCATTATTTATTTTATCCACATCCGCTCCTGCCTCCACCAGTTCCGCCGCGGTGCGGAATGCCCGCGCATCGGTGTTGGAAAAACGGAATCCTCCGGTATCCGTGGCCAGCCCCAGCAGCAGAAAATCTGCGGTAACCGGATCAAGGGTACCGAAATCTCCATACATTGCCAGTTCTGCCACCAGTTCCGCCGTTGCCGCCGCCTTGCCGTCAACCAGTCCTGGCACGGAACGCATATCATTATCGGCATGGTGATCAATATTTACAATATCTGATTTCAGCAGTTCTTCTGCTGATATTCCCGCTACTCTGCCGGCTCTGGCGCAGTCCAGAACCACAATCCGGCTGTAACTGCCCGCCGCTTCAAGCGAAGTAAAATATTTTTCCTCCCGCATAATGGGCAGATATTTTTCCGGCAGCGGTTCCGGCAGTAAAAGTTTTGCTTCAAGCCCGGCCGATCTGGCCAGCCGGGCGAATCCCAGCGCAGAGCCCAGCGCATCACCGTCCGGCTTAACGTGAGTAACCACCAGAATAACCGTTTTTTCCGCGGCGGCTTTTTCCGGTTTTTTCCCTGCGTTATCGGATTCCGGCAGGGCGATTGCCGCCTTGCCGTCAACATCGCTGCCGGCAGTCCGGCCGGCGGTACCGTAACGGATAAGACCGGACAATTCAATGAATATCTTTTTCTTCATCCGCTCTGCTCAAAAGTTCAAGAACCGCGTCTCCTTTGGCGATTCGGTCATCCAGTTCAAAATTCAGTACCGGGGTGTGTTTGAAGGATAAATTTCTCCCCAGTATCCGCTGTAATTCCGCCCGGAAACGCCGCAGGTTGGAGATCACTTCATGCCTCTCCTCTTCTCCGCCGCCCAGAACGCTCACTCCCACCGTGGCATTGCGAAGATCAACTGAGCAATTCACAAAACTTATTGAAGCAAGCACCCCGGCCGGTGAAACCGGGAACTTTTCCAGACTCTCTGCCAGTTCCCGTTTGACCAGTTCATTGACCCGGGTCAATCTGTCTACTTTCGGCATTTTACAACGTCGCCTTTTTCAGTTCAATTTCATATATTTCAATGGTATCGCCTACCTCAAAGTCATTGAAGTTATCCAGCTTTATACCGCACTCCATACCGGCTTTCATCTCCTTGACATCGTTCTGGAAGTGCCGCAGTGAAGCTACTGAACCATTGTAAATAACATCTTTTTTCCGGAATACCCGGGCTTTAGCTCCGACTCTTACCACGCCGTTATCCACCCGGCAGCCGCAGATTTTCGGACCTTTGCTCAATTCGAAAATCTGCAGAATACTGGCATTGCCGATAACTTTTTCCCGTTTTTCCGGCTCCAGTTTTCCGGCCAGAGCATCGCTGATATCTTCCAGCAATTCATAAATGATGCTGTAAAGCCGTATTTCCACACCTTCACGTTTGGCCAGATCATTCACTCCCGGATTGACCCGGACGTGAAATCCGACAATCAAGGCGTTGGAAGCCGAAGCCAGCAGTACGTCATTTTCCGTTATCGCACCCACTGAATTGGAAATCACATCAACCTTGATCTTTTCAGAGGGCAGTTCCTGCAGAGACTGGGCGATCGCTTCACCTGAACCTTTAACGTCGGCCTTAATAACAACAGCCAGGCTCTTTTTCTCCTGTTTCTGGAGTGTGCTGAACAAATCTTCTGCCGTGGCAATCGAGCTGGATGACTGCTGATGTGCTCTCGCCGCCGCGATCCGTTCCTCGGCGCGCTGACGGGCCTCTTTTTCGCTGGCGCAGACCTCAAGTTTATCTCCGGCTTCAGGAACTCCGGAAAGACCTACCAGTTTCACCGGGGTTGACGGTCCGGCACTCTTCAATTTCGCCCCTTTGTCGGAGATCATCAGGCGGACCTTGCCGTAAAATTTCCCGCACAGCACGGCATCGCCGTTTTTGAGCGTGCCATTCTGCACCAGAACGTGAGCTGTCGGGCCGAGACCGGGCTCGACCTGAGCCTCAAGAATGACGCCTTTGGCCTTGCGTTTCGGATTGGCTTTGAGTTCAAGAATTTCCGCTTCAAGCAGAATCCGGTCCAGCAGATCTTCCAGTCCGGCGCCAGTGCGCGCGGAAACCCGCACCGTACCCACATTGCCGCCCCAGTCTTCGCTGAAAAGATTGTTCTGCTGCATTTCCATAAGTACTTTATCCGGATTGGCTTCCGGCAAATCCATTTTGTTGATGGCAACAATAATCGGCACCTTTGCCGCCAGTGCGTGGTTCATCGCCTCGATAGTCTGAGGTTTGAAGCCTTCTGCCGCGGAAACCACCAGTATTACCAGATCGGTGCAGTTTGCCCCCCGGGCCCGCATGCTGCTGAAAGCGGCGTGTCCGGGGGTGTCGATAAAGGTTATCTGCTGATTTTTGAACATCACCGTGGATGCACCGATATGCTGGGTAATCGCTCCGGCTTCACCGTCAACCACATGAGTGTGCCGCACCGCGTCCTGAAGCGAAGTTTTGCCGTGGTCCACATGACCCATGAATGTTACCACCGGGGGACGGGTTACCAGATCTGCGGCGTTGTCGCTGTCATCATCGTCCTGATCTTCTTCACTTGAGGCAGTGGGAACGTGGCCATCTGATTTGCTGTCAGTGTTTTCTGCTGCTCCGCCGATAACCAGCTCACGGCCGAAAAGTTTGCACAGTTTTTTTGCATTGGCTTCGCTCACCGGCTGATTTATTCCCGCCAGTTCGCCGAGTTTTATCAGTTCGCTGATAAGTTCATTAGGCTTTTTGCCGAGTGCTTCGGCCAGAGATTTGACAATAACCGGCGAGGGCAGGGTTATAACTTTGCCTTCCGGTTTTTTAGCCGGTTTCTTTTTTGCCGCCTTGGGTCTTTCCTCGTCATAAAGATCCTTGAAATAAGACTCCACCAGTTCGACCATGTCATCCGGAATACAGTCACCCTGCGGCTCGATGCCCTGTTCGGCCAGCTCATCCTCAATGACCTTGACGGATACATTGTAAAGCTGGGCGAGATGTTTTATCTTAAGTTTTTTCATCGTAATGTACCTGAACCTCGCTGTAATATGTGTGTTAATTTAAAAAATGTGCATCGGTACGCAAACTGAAAAATGTCTGCCGGCAATGATCTCAATCCAGATTATCCAGTGCCGCGGCAAGTTTCTCCTGATCCAGACCTTCAATGGCAAGCAGGCTTTCGCGGTCGGCGGCGCGGATGCCGTCAACGGTAACAAAACCGTTACGCACCAGAATTTCCGCAGTTCCGCTATCCACATTGAGCGCGTTGCCCAGCTCTGTTGCGGCCTTGAGAATTTTCTCCTCAATGGAGTTGCCCACCGAATGATTTGATTCATTCTGTTTTATATTGATGTTCCAGCCGATCAGTTTTGAAGCCAGACGGACGTTCTGCGCCTTTTTGCCAAAGGCGAGTTTTGACTGGTCTTCACTTACTTTCACGGTAAGAACATGTTTATTTTCATCGACATCCACAGAAAGTATCTTTGCCGGGGAAAGTGCATTGGCCACATATTTTCTGATATCTTCGTCAAACGGCACAATATCAATATGTTCACCGCCCAGCTCCGTAGTTATGCTGCGCACCCGCATCCCTCTCATGCCGACGCAGGAACCCACCGGATCCACCCGGGGATCATTGGATTTTACCGAAATTTTAGTCCGGCTGCCGGCCTCGCGGGAAATTCCCATAATCTCAACCACACCGTCGTGAATTTCGGTAACTTCACGCGCAAAAAGGCGTTTCACAAAATCATTTGCAGCACGGGAAACCACCAGACTCGGCCCGTTTCCGGCAACATCCACTGCGATCAGAAGCGCGTTGATATGATCTCCTACCATATACTGTTCGCCGGGAATCCGGTCCCGTCCGGACATAATGCCCTCCGCACGGCCGAAATCAATTACCGTGGCTCCGTTTTCAAATTTTTTGACGGTTCCGTTGAGAATACTGCCGATCCGGTCGCTGAATTCCTCTGAAACTCTGGCTTTTTCCGCCATTTTCAGCTGCTGCATTATCGCCTGTTTCGCGCTCTGGGCCGCAATCCGCCCGAAGTTGCTGGGGGTAACCTCCCAATCCACAATGTCGCCTGCTTTTACCACCGGGAAACGCTCCCGGGCTCTGGCGATATTCAACTGATCGGAATTGGGCAGGTGATCCACCACTTCCAGACGGGCGATAACCTTGATCGACCCGGTGTCCGGATCAATTTCCACCCGGAGATCGCTGGCAGGGTGAATGCTTTTGCGCGAAGCGGAAAGAATGGCACTTTCCAGTGCTTTTACCATAAGATCCCGGCTGATGCCGCGTTCACGCTCGATGTATTCAAGAATAGTCAATATTTCGTTGTTCATCTATGTTGCTCCTTGCATTTAAGGTTCCTCGCCGCGGCCGACAAAAAAAAGCGGGGTCGCCCTCTCACAAAACCGACAATGCCCACTTTCTCCGAAAAAACCGGCTCGACGCCGTCAATCACTTTTCCTCAAGAAGTAATATAGCATAAAAATATCATTTATTCAAGTTTCCCGTCATTAAAATAAAACTTTTTTTTTTTGTTTTGCCGGTGCGGCGGCGACTCCTTTCAGAGCGGGAAACAATCCCGGAGTGAAGCTTGATATTTTCAGGGAAAGTGTTATATTCCGGAAGCTGGGGGGATGGGGCGGAGGTGTGCCGGCAGACGGCGCAGAAGGACGCTGGATGCGGTTAAAGAAAAATCAATCCCGGAGCTGTGCCGGGGAATGGAGATGGGGAGTTTTTATATGTCAGGAGATTTGGAGCGGTATTTGCTTTATCTGGAAAACGAGCGCAACGCAAGTTTCAATACTTTGGAAAGTTACCGCTCTGATATATTGGAGTTTGCCGCGTTTCTCTGCGGCGGAGATATGGAAAAAGCTGCGGAATTTTCCGGCTGGGCCGGGGTGGACCGGGACGGAGCGCGGGGATTTGTTTACGAACTGCTCCAGAAAGGGGATGCCAAAACTTCGGTATTGAGAAAGGCTTCCGCCCTGCGTTCATTTTTCCGTTTTCTCCAGCGGGAAAAGTTGGTGGAACGCAATGTTTTCATGCAGCTGCCGCTGCCGAGAAAAGATCGTTCTCTGCCTAAATTCATGCAGATAAATGAAGTTGACCGGCTGATTGCCGCAGTGGCGGATTACTGGAATGCTGAGGGTGCGGCCGGAACGGTGGCAAAAGAGGAAAATCAGGAGTTCGGCCTCCGCCGGGATACGGCTCTTATTGAGTGTATTTACAGTGCCGGGCTCCGGGTCAGCGAGGCGGTGGGACTGAATTTCGGTGACGTCGATCTGATTGGCGGAGTGCTGAAAATCCGGGGAAAAGGAAAAAAAGAACGGCTCGGTATCCTGGGCGGAAGCGCACAAAAGGCGTTGCGCAGTTACATGAAACTGTGCCGGGAAAATGGTATGGCTTCCAGCCGGGTTTCGCCTTTATTCATGAACTTGCGGGATTTTGGAAGACTGACCGCCCGCTCGGTTCAGCGTAATTTGAAAAATTACCTGGCATCTGCCGGACTGCCGCCGGATTTCACTCCGCATAAACTCCGCCACTCCTTTGCCACCCACATGCTTAATGCCGGGGCGGATCTCCGCAGTGTGCAGGAGCTGCTGGGGCACGAAAACTTAAGCACCACCCAGATTTACACTCATGTAACTACTTCGAGAATGAAAGAGGTTTACGTCCATGCCCACCCCAGGGCCCTGGCCGGAGGCGGAGCCGGCGGAGGCGTAAAATCAGCCGCCGTAAAAAAGCGTTCCGCCGCCGGAACCGGCAGGAAAACCGGAAAAAAATAGTTTACAGGGCGGACAAAGTCCATTTACTTCATTGAAGCGGCAGCAGCAGAAAATAAACCGGTTTGTAGCCGGGGAAGCCCACCGCATTGAAATAGCCTTTGAAACGGTCAGGCGAGTCTGTCAGCAGTACCGGACGGTTCTGCCGGACAAATTCATCGAGTTTTTCCGTGTAATCCGGGTACACATCATTGCCCCAGTTGACAAACATGGGGTGGAAATTCTCCTGGTCAAAAAAGAAAATATTCAGCAGTCCGTCCGGAGTGTGATTGACAAAACGCCGCTGTTTGATGTCCGGCGGAATTAAATCAAACATGGCCTTCATCCTCCGGTAGTAATACACTTCGCCCTTCAAAAACAGCATTCCACGCAATCCGGGTATGTCGTTCATGAATTGTCTCCGGGGCAGGCTGTCCAGTTTCCAGTAGAGCGCGTAAAGGCGCATGCCTCCCTCTATGGCCGGGTACACCATAAGCAGTCCGAGCAGTATGAAGCGGAATATTTTACGCCAGGGCTGATCAAAAACCTGTTGCAGCAGCAACGCAAAGATGCCGAAAAGCGGAATAGCCGCCCAGTAAAGATGCCGGATACACGGCACCGGGTAATACTGGTGATAACAGGACATGGCGAACACCGCGGCGGCAAAATATTTCAAATTGAGCCGCAGGTCGCCGGATTTCAGGAACATCTGGCGCAGTGAAAGGTAGAATATCAATAACCCTGCCAGCGGAAACAGTACAAACGTTGAATCGTAAGGGAAAAAAGTGATGAATAACTGCCAGAGATTGCCGCCGCCGCCCCGTTCCCAGCCGAACCTGGCAATAAAGGAGAAACACTGGATAAAATAGTCATGCAATGCCCCCGACCCCCACAGCCAGAGCAGAAGCAGCAGCAAAGGCAGCAGAAATCCCCCCAGCATGGATATGAGTTCAGTGGAGAATTTTCTCCATTTATCCTGCCGGAAATACGCCATCGCTCCCAGCACAATTATTCCTGCCGCCAGCGTAGTCAAGCCGCATGGATGGCGGCAGCCGAAGGCAAAAAACGCCGCAATACCCACAATGGCGGCATATTTCCGGTGCGGCGCAGCATTATCCGTCAAACGGATCATAAAATATCCGGCAATCAGAGAAAAGAAAAGCGCGTAAACCGACGACCAGGGATGCATCGGCACCACATAAAAAGGCGGAAAGAGCAGAAAAAATCCCAGTGCAATATTGCGGAATGCCGGCCGCAGAAAAAGATCCAGAAAATGCCGGAATACTACTGCTGACAGGGCATAAAACAGCACAGTCTGGAGTTTTATTACCACCAGTTCACGCCCGAACATCATCAGTGCCGCCCCCTGAAACAGCGGAGTGAACGGCCCATATTGCCCGAATGTATCCCGGAACAGCATTTTCCCGTTTGATACATCCAGTGCCGCCTTGAACATCACTCCGTCATGATGGGGGTCCGCGCTCATAAGCGCAAACAGCGAAAACCACAGCGCAATAAACGCAAACCAGATTAAATCAAAAATCAGACTTTTTTTCTGTTCATCCACCGGTTTTATTCCTCTGCCTGTCGGCGATTATCAGTCCGCCTGCCGCCAGTATTCTGTTTTTTTGTTTCGCCGCTATCCGTCCGGACAGCCCGGCTCCGGCAGTTGAATTTTCAATATCGCGCGATACTGAGAAATTTTTATACTGCCGTGACTCCGGCGCAGCGGATCAGTGAATTGATTGATATTCCCGTAGAATAATTGCCCTTATCCCCGGAAAACAAAAAATACCGCCCCCAGAATACAAAGCCCGGCATAAAGATAGTTCCAGCTCAGACTCTCTTTCATGTAAAGAATCGAAAAAGGTACAAATACGCTTAAACTGATTACTTCCTGGAGTATTTTCAACTGACCGAGTGCCAATACCCGGTGTCCGATCCGGTTCGCCGGCACCTGAAGGCAGTATTCTGCAAACGCCACCAGCCAGCTGGCAAGAATGGCCAGATAAAGCGGTTTGTTAGACAGCGTTTTGAGGTGACCATACCAGGCATAGGTCATGAAAAGATTGGATAATATCAGCAAAACTATGGTTTTGTACAGCATGATTTCCTCTTTAAATATTCTTCAGCCATATACTCTCCCACCCGGCTGGCCAGTTCCTTGCGGTCTTCGCCCGGCTTGGGGAGGATTGGCGGGAGCAGGTATAAATCAACTTCTATCTCTCTTAAACCCAGTATTTTCCAGACGTGAGGCAGCAGTGTCATATCCCCATACCAGGCCACATTCATTTCATCGCAGCGGTATATTGCCAGATTGGGCAGAATCGGCACTCCGCCGTCAATTACCGCCTGAAACGCGGTGGATTTAAACGGCTTCAGCTTCGATCCGTCTCCGGTCGTTCCCTCCGGATAAACAATCAGCGGTACATTTTCATGAATACTTTCCAGCATATCTTCGATCAATTTCTTTGATTTGACCGGAGATTTGCGATCCACCCAGAGCGGGCGGCTCATACCGAGATAACTGCCGAGCACCGGCCACCGGGAAATCTCAACTTTGGGCATGAAGCGCACCGGAGCTGCCGCCCCGGCAACAAGAATATCCAGATAACTGCTGTGGTTGGCCACAATCAAACCTGCCAGGGACGGGTCGCGCTCCGGATGAACCGTGATTTTCAGACCGATAATTTTCGCCAGCCCGGATGCCCAGAGCTGAGTCACCCGGCAGATCCGCCTGATTTTATCCCAGCGGCTGCCGCCGAAACTGTTCCAGAAAGCAATAAACCAGGGCAGCGGCAGATAAAGCAGCAGAATTATTATCCGATAGAGCTTTCTGAAAAAACGGCACATAATCACTTCTCCGGCGAACGTGACTCGCTGATGAAATGCCGGTTATAGCGTTCCGTAAGTTTGTCAAAGTCAAACCATACCGGTAAATCAATGCATTTGAAATCCTGATCCAAGGTCGGTTTTCCGGCGATTTTTGCCCCGATACGCAGATATCCTTTTATCAGCGGAGGCAGATCAGAAGCGGAAAATTCCTCTCCGGTACCGGGATCATCAACCGCATAGGGATAACGCGGAACAAGGTCGATTTCATCAGAAACATAGCCACGATTTTTCAAATAATGGTAACAGGCATATCCTTTGGCCACATCAGTTGAATCCAGACTGGCACAGCCGATCAGGTATTGAAAACGGTAACGTTTTCTCATTTCGGAAATGCCGCTCCAAAGCAGCATTATCGCCCCTCCGTTGCGGTACTCCGGCATGATGCATGATCTGCCTACTTCGCAGGCGTGCCGCAGCCGTTCAGCTCCAAGTGCGGCCAGATCATACTCCTGGGCGGTATAGAAACCGCGGGACATGGCAACTTCACCGAGAATGGCCCGGTAAGTGCCGATAATCCGGTCCGTTTCGCGGTCAATAAGAAGCATGTGAAAAGCGTAATCATCAAAAGAATCCCGGTCGCTTCCCCCCCGGTCGCAATCCCGCTCCACCCGGAATATTTCCCGGCGCAGGGCGAGAACTTCTGCCAGTTCATCCGAGCTTACAGCGAATTTGACGGTAAAGCGTTTGCTTTCCACCAAAATCTGATCCAGCAGATATTTGTCTATAAAACTCTTGTCGTAGATAAGCTCCATCGGGATCTCCGTTCCGTTTTCCGCTTTCAAGTCTTCCGAAAATCTGTTATGTAAAGTAACCATATTAACATAACCACAGATTTGCGAAAATTCCAATCCCCAAGTGATAATTTTCTCAAAAATAGCAGTATTGATGCCATGTAGCGGGAAAAACCGGAAAAAAATTTGCTTTTTGAAAAAAGCGCGTTATATTAATGGACTTGAGGTTGCAGGCCGACGCAGAAAAGCGGCGGCGGAACTGATGCAGAAGTACAGTATTGTAAAATAACTGAATAATAATTAAAGAATAAAAAGAGGTTAAACTATGGCTCACACCAAATCAGCGGTCAAGCGTCTGCGCACCAGCACGCTGGCCAATGCCCGCAATCGCGCCCGTATCAGCACGGTAAAAACTGCGGAAAAGAAATTCCGCGCCGCTGTCGCGGCCGGAGAGGCGGATAAAGCCGCGGCACTGGTTCGCGAATGCGTCTCCGCGTTGGACCGCGCCGCCAAGCTCGGCACTATTCATCCGAATAAGGCCGCTAACAAAAAGTCACAGTTGGATAAACTTTTCAATTCGCTTCAGAAATAACACGGCGCGGATTTGAAAAGAGTTAAAATACGGCGGCGGGATCAGTCATGATCCGGTCGCCGTTTTTGTGTTTATTTCCCTCCAGAGAGAATACATGCCGGGAAAACGTGGTGAGGGGGGCTGGAAAATGCTCTCTTGAGATATTCAGAGCCGGATTTGAATTTTCTGCTCTATTTTACTGCCGGAGCGTTATAATGCCGCGGTGACCACGAGTTACATTTTTTGTTCCGTTAAAAGGAATTCTGA
>CASECL010000135.1 GCA_949286445.1 uncultured bacterium
AAAATTGCGGACACTACCTAACAGATTATGGCAAGCTCTTTGTTGTGACAACAATTTACAAAACGATTAATAAAGGAGTTCGCAAAATGAAGAAACTTTTATTGTGCTGGATTGCGGCGGGGAGCTGTGTATTGATTTCCGGTTGCGGGACGACCGCGAAGTTTGTATATCCTGCGCGGATGGATGGTCTTGTTCGGGTCTCATCGGTTCCGGTAGTTGATAAAAAAGTAGCCGTAACACCGTTTGATGATTATCGGAATGCCGACAATTCAGTTGGAACATGTTTTTTGTATCTGATTCCGTTGATGCCTTTCGGGTGGGTTGAATATGATCGTCCAGATGCAGCAAGAATGTTCATGACCATCGGGGAATTTGAATTTACTCCTTCAGAGGATTTGCCGAAAGCTGCCGCACTGAGTTTGCGCCGTTCCAATCTGTTTAAGGATGCATTTTTTACGTTTGGTGGTGAAAAGGATAAAGCGGATCTTGTTTTGAGTGGGGAAATCAAATCTACAAAATATCTTGGTCATGTGTGGTCCTACGGATTATCATTTGAAGGTCCATTGCTTTGGTTCTTCGGCGCGCCTTGCGGAAATTCCGAAAATACATTATCGCTCTACATGACACTGAAGAAAAAAGATAAAATCGTCTGGGAGTATACTTTTAACCGTTCACAAAAAATATGGCAATGGCTTTATTATCGGTTTGGACATGATGTTCTCGGCTATTCAGAACTTATGCAGGAGGCTATGAATGAAGCTATCATTGATTTGGCTGCCAGATTAAGAGAAAATCCCAAATTATTTGATTGATAAAAAAAATGGCCTTGTGTAAAGGTGGAGAATCCGGTTTTTAGGTTTTTGTCATGCCTGTTTCCGTACCGTGACTCTGCCGGACGGAACGCTCCGGCGTGCTGTGGAAACGGTAAATCTCTATTTCCCCCGATGCGCTGGTCAAGGTCCTGAAAAAACTGAAAAACATGGAGTAAGTAATGGCCACGATTTTGCCATGGATAATAGTGGTTTTCATTGTCGTGTTGTTTTTGTTTCTTAACTCCCGTAAATCAGACAATGAAACCGGAAAGGATTCTCAACCTCCGCCCCCTTCTTCCGATTCGCACCCCACTATGCGGAAGTCTCCGCATAGTACGATTGAATCTTATTCGCCGGGAAAACAGAGGCCACTGTACAATACGACTGAAGCGTATCCGCCGCATGTAATTGCAGCAAAAGTTGTGCCCTTCTCTCTGCAAAAGCAGTTTAAAAAATTACATGAATTTTTTGCAACTTGTACTACACCGGGGAGGAGAATCATTACTCCGGAATTTATCGAGGTTGCCAAGGCAATCAAACGGCAGGAACAAGTCATTTTGGTAACGGGCGGAGCCGGAACCGGAAAAACTACACTGATTGAATGGTTGATTGAACAGAATCTAGCCCACGTCGTAGTAGCCTTTACGGGCGCTGCGGCGTTAAATTGTCACGGGAAAACCATCCATTCTTTTTTTAAATTCCCATTGGGATTAATCGATCCCAACCGGGCGCTGGGGCCGGTAAAGGAGGAAACGTCTTCCATTATCAAGAATTGCCATATAATTGTAATTGACGAAATTTCAATGGTGCGGGCGGATCTGATGGAGGCCATTGACCGCAGACTCCGGGAAGAGTGTAATAATAGCTGCCCGTTCGGCGGAAAGCAACTCCTGCTGGTTGGAGATCCCTATCAATTGCCTCCCGTTGTCGGCAACGTGGAAAAACCATATTTTAGAAAAGACCGCCCTGAGTGCCTATGGCAATCACCTTGGTTTTTTGATGCAAAAATATTTGAACGATGCACAATCACTCATTACGCCTTGACGGAGATTTTTCGACAAAGCGGAGAGGAAAAAGAGTATATTAATTTTCTCAATCTCGCACGAAGGGGAAGACGGTTGGATGAGGTGATTAATTATTTCAATTCGAGCTGCCTGGTCACAGATGAGACACGGGATGATGTGGTAACGATCACTGCACAAAACAGCGAGGCGACGGATCGTAATAACCTGGAATTGCACAGATTGCCGGGGGAACTTTTTGTTTCAACTGCTGATTGCGAAGGGGCCTTTGCGCAACTATTGCACAAAAAAATTAAAAATTCTCCAGCCGACAATCCGGATCTGGTTGATGATATGATAAAATTACCGGCGCCTTATCGACTGTCCCTGAAGGTAGGTGCGCTCGTCATGATTCTGGTGAATGACGTAGCCGGTCAGTTTGTAAATGGAAGCACCGGAATTGTAAAAAAAATCAACATTGAGAAATCTTGTATTGATGTTCAGTTGATCAACGGAAATACTGTGGCCATAACCAAGTACACTTGGGAATCCGAAAACATTGAATGGCTTCCGAATGAAAAGAAAATACAGCGCTATGTTGATGGGACATTCAGCCAGTATCCACTAAGTCTGGCTTGGGCGATCACCACGCATAAGGTACAGGGAAGAACGTTGCCCAAGGCGCAGATCTCATACTCCGGATCGGCTTTTCAACCCGGTCAAATGTATGTGGCCTTGAGTCGGACGCGCAGCATCAAGGATCTGAGATTACTGCGCAGTTTGAGACATTCCGATTTCCACCAAGATATTAGGCTAAATGAATGGATCCGAACTTTTAAGAAAATATAGTAAGCGAAATGGCCTTGCGTAAACGGGGGAATCTGGTTTTTGCACGCCCGTTTCCGTATCGTGACTTTGCCGG
>CASECL010000136.1 GCA_949286445.1 uncultured bacterium
CGATTTTGAACAGTCTGCAAATGGGATTCCGGACGCTGGCAATTGAACAGCGTTCCAGTGAAGTATGGAAATTACTGGAAGCGGTCAAGACGGAGTGGAGCAAATATGACGATGTTCTGAGCAGTCTTCACCGGAAAATAAGTCAGGCTGCCGGAAGTGTGGAGGACACCCAGCGCCGGGTACGGGTAATCGGGAGGAAATTGAAAAATGTCCAGCAGCTTGATTACTCCACTGCCAACACCGTACTTGAACTTTCTCCGGAAAATATTACCGCCGAAGTGATCGATGGTAAATCCGGCAGTGATGAAGCATAGATATAAATATTTTCCCCTCCAATGTCCGGGTGTTCATCCGGAACTGAGATGAGCTGACAGATTTTTTTTATTACTGTTTCAGCATGGGTTATCTACATTCCTGCAGACATTATGAGGGAATATTCCATTTACATCAGGGATAATGTTTTTTCCTGATCTTCCTTTTCCTTTGTCCTCAGACCATAAAAATAACCCGGACAGCATTTTATCTGCCACCCGGGTTAGACATATAACAGTTAGATATAACAATGTCGTTCAGTCCCGTTCACCGTATTGCTCCATTCCGGAACGCGGTGCCGGGCCACAGACATCATCAGTAACCGTACATCGGAACAACGATGTTGTTGGGATCCGGCAACGCCGCTTTCACATCTTCCGGCATGGCCGGCAGCGTGCGTTCACCCTTTTTCAGCAATTCGCCGCGACGGAATTCTCCGATATCCAGATTGCTGCCTACTTTAACCTCCGATCCCTCCACCGGCCGCAGATCAGGAGCGGTATCGGTTGATTTTTTCCAGTTGAGTATGAGGCAGTCACGCCACGGACGCCGGGGCAATGCCGGAGCAAAGTAAATGCCTTTGGCATCAGTTTTGGTAACTTTGCGCAGCACACTGTCGCCATTGATCTCAATATTGTCTCCCACGGCAAAATCCGTTACTCTGGCCACCGGCCCATTCTGACGGAGTTCAATATAAGAATCAGTATTGGCATCATTCATACTTGATACTCCAATCGCCGCCGGAGCATTGCGGAATTTCACCACTCCGCTCTTTGCCCCCGTATCTCCGCAGGCGGCGGCAAAATCAGCAAAATCACGGTAAATTTTGCGCTTGAAGCGGCCCACTTCCGTAATGTAGGCATAAGGAACAAAATAATTATCTTTACTCACCGCATCGTCCGGCAGTTCCAAAGCTCCGGCAAAGAACAGATTGCGTTCAAATTTGTCACCTTTACTTCCGCCGGTCAGGAAGAGCCCCCAGCCGCCCATACCTACGGTATTGTCTTTCACCAGCCAGTTATGGGAATTATTGTGGCCGAAAATCGTGGTGTACGCGCCAGTGAATGCACTGATATTATTGGAAAATTCCGCAGTATCATTTTCCTCGGCCATGGTGTTCTGACCGCCGAAAAGGAAAACATTGTCCTGGATTTTCATCTTGTTTACGCCGCGGAAACACTGGAAGTTATCCGGATGGCTCTGATAAATATGATGGTGAAGATAATTCCTCCGGAGAGTAAGATCTGAGGAATAAGGCTCTACCCCGGGACGTCCAGAAATATTTCCCGCAAAACGGACACCGTCTATTTGATTATATGCTACTTCGTTTCCCTCGATCACTCCCCCGACGGTGGAGGTTACAGATATACCGCTGCTGCCGTTATTGACAACAATATTGGACCTGAGAGTAATATTTTTGCACCGTCTGGTTGCCGCGCCATCGCCGCCGTTATTATGAATTACACACTTTTCCAGAGTGAAACCGTCAACGCCGCTGGCAAATATTCCGCCTCCGGACGCCCCGCAGATTTCCAGATTGCGGACGGTAATATTTCTGGTCGGACGCCCGGCATAACCGATAATAACAAACAACCCTCCGGAACGGTATGCGGCATTTTTCAAATCATCCCGGGAAACCGGCCAGAAATAAACCGTACCTGATTTACCGTCCGGATTGGCGGCAAATGCCCATTCGCCCGGTTTTTTAATCAATGATACATGATTAACCACCTCATAACGGTCATTTTTGCCGTTTCCAAGGCCATTATTCCAGCGATTGGCGTCAATTGTCATGGATTTTTTTGCAAAATCAATCCCCTTGAGTAAACGGTCACCGAAAAAATTCCCCCGGGAATAATAGAAGAATGCCCGGGCCGATGCCGGATTTTCCGCAATTTCCCGCAGTTCAGGAATTTGCGGAATGCCGTCAGGATCGGAGAAACTGGCAGTGGCTTTATCCGCAGAACCAACCTTTCGCATAATCCCGTCAAACGGCCAGCGGCTGACCCGCTGCTGGCTCAGACCGACATAAAGATCCTTAACATCGCCCTGTTTTACCGCGGCACTGTAAATGTCGCCTTTGTATTTTTTCCAGTCCGTTATCGGCACAAAACCGCTTATAATCACCCTTTCTCCCTCCGCGCCCTGAATTACAAGCGGTTTTTCATCCGAACCGGATTTATTATCCAGCATGAAACGTTCCCGGTAAACTCCACCGCGCAAAGTAACTGTATCTCCCCGCTTGTCCTTTACCGCGCGAAGAGCGGCATTGATGGTCTTGAAAGGTTTTTCCTTACTTCCGTCATTGGCGTCATTTCCCTTGGCCGCGTCAACGAAAAAATCCTCCCCCATGACGGAGAAAGCGGACAGCGCCAAAGCCGTAAAAACGGCGGTCAGTTTCATTGTTAGCCTCCTTTGATTGTAATTTACCATCATAACCTATGGCTGGTTGTTTTCTATTGCGACTTTGGAATATTCTGGCACTGTGGAATGTGTGCAAAACAGTCCATTTCTGTTAATTGTATATCAATTTTTCTATAAAATCAATCTTTTCAATTATTTTTTTGTTTTATTGTCATGCTTTGTGCTATTTTTGATTGATTTGTCCTATTGGCAATACTGTGTTTTTCCGTTATAATAGTGGGGAGGTGCGTTGATGCTGCTGACTGATTATCGGGTCAGGCTCAGTGTTCTCATTAAATTTTCATCCGGTTAAACAGGATTAAACAGTTCCAGTCATGGGAGTTGTCGCAGAAAAATATTTACACTGTCAGGGAGATAAAATGTACAGGAAATCAAGATTTTTCACTCTCATTGAACTTTTGGTGGTGATTGCGATCATTGGCATATTGGCAAGTATTCTTCTTCCCAGTCTGCAAAAAGCGAAAAAACGTGCCGCAGCGGCGGAATGTCAGAGTTCACTCCGGCAGATCGGAATAATGATCGCTACCTTTTGCGGTGACTTCCGGGGATGTCTGCCCTTCGGCGGCACCTGGGTAAACGCCCGCGGCGGCAGCGAAGGTCAGGGCTGGCACGGGGTTTTGAACGCCACCGTTGGCGGACGGGCCAATCCCCAGTTGCCGCTGATTTTCTACAATGCCAACAGCAATGCCAATGTCAAAACCAGTTCCAAGGTTCTGGGCTGCCCGGAACTGCTCGGCATCAACCGTCAGAAAATCGGCAATATTGATACCGGAACGCTGCGTATTTTCGGCATTAACCGGGACTTCGGTCAGGATATGAAGGGTGCCCTTGTTACCTCCTCAACCACTGACGTTCCCATCGGTGGATGGACGGCTTTCACCTGGGGGAAAAAGGCGGAGGCATATAAATATCCCGACCGGACGTTGTCCGTGGGCGAAATATGGATGGGACGGGACATCATGCAGCAGCGCGGCAATGAGGATTTCGGCGGGATGGCTTACAAATGGGGAAAAAGTTCAGCTGGCTATCCGCCTGAAGTGCTTGATGACGGTTATTTCCGCTTTGCCCACGACCGGGCAATGAACATCCTGTTCCTGGATGCACACGTCCAGCGCATGCGTATCGATTCAGAGATAAATACCAAGCGCCGCTTCTACACCATGAATCAAAACGAGTGGAATATGAAGAAATAAATCCGTTGCCTACGCCTCTTATTATGTATGTATTCAAAAAGGATGCACTCATGTGATAAAACAATAAAATACCGGCAGTTTTGAGTAAACCGGAGGATTTCGGTGTCGACCGGTAAATACCGTCTGCGGCGCAAGTCACGGCGGCTCCGACAGAAGTCTTCGTGAGGGTGTTTTTGCCAGCAACGGACGAAGACACCAGGTACGTTGCGTCAG
>CASECL010000137.1 GCA_949286445.1 uncultured bacterium
ATCACCAGATGGTTGAGTGCTTCGGTGCCGTAATTTCCGGAAGCTGCGGGAGCAAGAATTTTAAAGCGTTCCGCCAGCTGGAAAGCAAGTTCAATTTTTTTATCATCCACCCCATCCCGGAAGATGCCGGAAAGTTCGGCAAAAGCATGCCGGCCGTCCTCAAGTTCAATAACCGGTGAATACAGTTTGTTCCGCAGCCGGTGTTCCAATTCGCTTTTGCGGGGGAGGGGACGGAAGCGGAAATCATCGCTGTCAGAAGAGATTATCCGCATCCGTGCTTCATCCAGATTTCCGTTCCTTATTGCCGATGCGGCAATTCCCAGCGGAGAATTTGCCGGAAAGCGGTGGTTCACCGTAAGTTCAGTAACTTTATCCGGGAAAATCCGGCAGAGTTCGGCAAACACCGCACCCGGTTCGACCGCGCTCAGCTGAAACGGGTCGCCCAGCAAATAAAGTTTGCACCCGTCCGGCAGAGCATCAAGCAGCTGTGCGAAGAGTTTCAGCGGCACCATGGACATTTCATCTACCAGCAGAAGATCAACGGAGAGCGGATTATCCCGGTTATGGCGGAAAAGTCCCCGTCGGGCAGGGGAATAGCCCAGCATCATGTGAATAGTTTCACCGGCTAACGCCGAGCCGTCGGTAGTGAAAAGTCCGGACAGTGATTCAGTGAGCCGTTCCTTTGCTTTGCCGGTGGGAGCGGCGCAGCGGATTTTCAGTGCCGGACAGACCGCAGTTTCCGCGGCGATAAGCTGTTTAGCCAAAGTGGTTTTCCCGGTGCCGGGGCCGCCGGAAATAATTTTCCAGTCCAGCCGGGCGAGTTTTCCGGCGGTATGTTTCAGGTATTCATGAAAACAATGCAGATAAAGTTTATTTTTTTTCAGGTTGAGCAGACTTTTCCCGCCGCAGCTCAAGATCATCTCCACTTCCGGCATGGAAGATAATTTCCCGGCAATTTTCTCATCTTCCGGCGTCAGGGCAAGGTAAACCCCTCCGGCGGAAACCGCCGCGGATGCCGCCTCCGCCAGACGTTCCAGCTCCCGGTAGTCGCCGCTGCCGGGGATGAGTCCGGAACTTCCGGCGGCAAATTTGCCGAATACCCGGTCCAGCGGGGTAATTTCCAGAATATCACTCAATTTCCGCCTCCGTTTTCATCAGAAAATCATACTCCGGCCGGTCAAAATAAAATCCGCTGCCGGAATTGTCCGCTTTCACCCCGCGGAGGAAAACATAGAGTACTCCGCCAAAGTATTTTTCATAATCATCAAGATCGAATTTCCCGAAACGCTGCCGGAAAAATTTTATGAATGCCGTACAGTAAACAATGTATTGCAGATGATAACGCCCCCGGCGCATTGCCTCATTCAGCTTTGAGGCCTTGAAGTTGACACTCTGCCCTCCGAGAGAGTTGCTTTTCCAGTCAACAATGTAATATTTTCCATCCCCGGCGCGGGCAAGCAGGTCAATAAAACCGCAGAACATTCCCTCACAGTCAAATCCTCTGCCGTAATCTCCGCCGTAACGCGCTTCAATTTCCCTGAACAGATTGCCGGCATTGAAGCCGCGTTTCAGCCGGCAGGAAAATTCCAGTTCCCGCAGCGTATCCCGGAATGCAAGACTGCCGAAGGAAAAGTTATCCAGCGGGCGGGATTTGCAGAGGTCAGAGATCATCTGCAAGGTACAGTCCAGCACTTCCGGTTCATCAAAGGCATATTCATGAAGAATTTTCCGGACCGTTTTCCCGCTCTGTTCCGGCCGGGTGAAATCGGTGTTTTCCAGTATCCGGTGCCAGGCATTTCCCAGTCTGGCACCGCCGGGAAGCGCGAAAATCCCGGCTTCCAATTCCGGCGGAGTTTCTTCAATGACTTCATCGGCAATATCTTCAGTCCCGGCATCGTAATCTGCTCCGGCACTTGCCTCTTTTTCCGGAGCGGCGGTGAGTGAAGAGTAACTCCAGTACCGCCAGGAGGTATTCAGTTTTCCCTGCCACGGAGTGAATAACAGCTCCGGTTTTTCTCCGTCCGGCAGTGTGGACAATGATGAAGACTGGAATGACATTATCCGGGTTTCATCCGGCAGATTTTCCAGCATTTCCGCAGTCAATGCACCCCGGTTTAACAGGCGGGATAATTTTGTTTCTTCACCGGGCGCAATGACCCGTTCCCGTTTGGATTTTCCGGTATCAATCTGAATGGTGGGAATAAGCTGAGTCAATTGCTGTTTGAGCTGTTCCAGCACATTTCCTTCCGGCGTGATTTCTTCACCGCATAAGAGCCATTCCATAGCGGATTTTGAATACCCCGGCGCACTGTCCCCCCAGAAAAGATATACCCGGTATTTGCCCCGGGTGAGCGCGACATAAAGCAGCCGCAAATCTTCCGCCAGACGCTGGCGCGAGAGAAAGGCAAGGTAATCTTCCGGAGTGTCCAGATCCATGAAATAATTGCCCAGTTTGTCCTGGCAGGGGAAAATCTGATCCCGGGGAACCGTACTGCTCTTGGAAAACAGTTCCGGAAGCATGACAATATTGAACTCCAGTCCTTTGGAACCGTGAATGGTCATAAGTTTAACCGCTTCGCCGGAACTTTCCAGATGTAATTTCTGATTATCTTCCTCAATTCTGGTTTCCGGATTGATCTGACGGCGCAGATAATTGGCCAGGCCGGGCAGTTTCAGCCGCTCCCGGGTGCATTTTTCCTGAAGCAGGTCGGCCAGATGAAGATAATTCACCATTTTTCTGCCGCCGCCGTTCTCCCGGGAAAATTTCCGCTTCAGGTCAAATTTTTCCTCCAGTCTGCTGAAAAGCTGGATAAAGGAAAATTCCGGAGCCTCATTCCCCGCCGCCAGTTCACGGAAAATATCCAGATATTCTGCCAGTGAACCATCGCTTTTCATCCTGACCAGTTCCGGAGGCGGAAAGCCGCAGAAGCCGCTCCCCAGCGCGCTGACCGCCGCGGCGGGATTGCCGGAATCCAGCAGAGCATCAATCACCAGCTGGAGCGATTTTGCCTCTGCTGTGTCATAAATATTGCCCGGCCTGAAGCATACCCACGGTATATTTCTGGCGGTCAGGGCTTTGCCCATTTCGTCAAGCGAGTTGTTGGTCCGTGCCAGTATTGCAATATCAGAGAGGCGCGGAGTGCGGTTTTCCGGCATGATCCGGATGCCGGAGTCCGGGGAAAGTATTTGCAGTACCGCCGCGGCGCAGTCGTTAAAGCACTGTTTTTTCAAATCTCCCACGGAGGGGATTTTTTCCCCGGGAGTGCCGGAACGGTAGAAAATCCGGAGGGGGTATTTATCTTCTCTGCCATCTATTTCCAGCGGCAGAGCCTTTGCCGCGCTTCCGGAGGGGAAAAAAATAATTTTTTCATCGGCAAAGGCGTGTGGATGCCGGTAAAATATACGGTTTACCTCATTTACCAGAGCCGGAACCGAACGGTAATTATCCGGCAGAAAATAATGTTTTCCACCGCATTTTTTCACCGTTTCCGCCGCATGGTGCATAATCTGGGCGTCGCCGCCGCGGAAACCGTAAATGGTTTGTTTAACATCGCCGACCATGAAGAAAACCGGATCCGGCCGGTCAATGAAAATACTTTCAAAAATTTCGTACTGCTTCTTATCCACATCCTGAAATTCATCCACCACTGCGGCATAATATTTTTCCTGCAGTATTTTTTTCATCAGCGGCGAGGCGGCTTTGCCTATTAATTGCCGGTGCAGATCATTGATAAGATCGTCAAAAAATCTCAGCTGGTGCTCTCTTTTATATTTATCCAGCCGCTCCAGAATCTGGTCAACCCCGTCAAGAATTGCCTTAAACTCCGACCCGCCCCGGATATCCAGATGGTCATATTTCAATTTTTCCCTGACCAGCGCGGCAATTTTCCCCGGTTTGGGCAGTTCGCCGGCAAATCCGGCAGTCCCGCCGGAAGCGTCAGAAAAGGAGTAGGCCAGTGAACGCAGATAATCTCTCTCCAGCTCCATAATCAATTCATCGGCATCTCCCGCCGGGGCCGGGTTGAAAAGAGTACGGCTTTCAAAAGCCTGTTCGCTTAACACCCGCTGGCAGAAACCGTGGATGGTGAATATGGAAGAGTTGTCAAAATCCGCCAGAGCTCTTTTCAGTTTTTTCCGGCATTGCTCCGGATCGGCTGAACCGATCAGCGCGGAGATGCGTTCCGTATCGCTGCACTCTTCACCGGAACAGAAACGCAAAGCCTGATGGATAATTTCCAGTATTCTTCCCCGGAGTTCGGCGGCGGAAGCGTTGGTGAAAGATACCACCAGAATATTTTCCAGCAGGAAATCTCTTTCCAGCAGCAATCTCAGGACGATATTCTGTATGCTGTAAGTTTTTCCGGTTCCGGCGGAGGCCTCCAGCAGATTTACCCCCTCAAGTTTTATTCCGGCGGCATCAAAACGTAAAAGCTTATTCATTTCTGCCTCCCTGCTGCGGATTGTGGATAACTGGCATTTCCGGCGATATTTTCCAGCAGTTCAGCCATTGCCGCATCATTTTCCGGGATGTTGAAACTTTCAATGCCGTGTCCCTCCCGGTGAAAGATCTGTTCAGCGATTTCCCGGGTGGATGGCGTGAAAAATATCTCCTCATTGAATATGTTGCCGGAATTTTCCCTTTCATCAAGCACCAGTTTTTTTCCTTCAAGCATTGAAAAGGAACTTGAAGGCAGAAAATAAAGTATTCTGTCCTGTCCGGTACGGTAAAACTCCAGCATGGTGTCAAGATATGCTGAAGCTTCCGCCCCGCTGTTGAACCGGCACACAGCTATACCATCACGGGAGAACAGCAGTCCGCAGGTTTTGATCCCCGGCGGAGAGATATTTTCCCCCTCCGGCTGATCCGCCGCCGCCAGAGCCGTGGACAACAGCAAAAGCAGATAATCCTTGGCCCGGAATTTGCTCCAGGTAAAGACAAAAACAAAACGTGTTTCCGGAGAAAAAATCATATTTTCCACGTTTCCGGCAAGCATCCGGTAAGAGAACGGCGTTCTGGCTGCGGTAGAACGGATAAAGGAATAAATTCTGATTCTGGCGGCCTCTTCGGCTGCAATTGTTTCAAATGTTTCATCCCCCGCCCGTCCCGGCGGCAGAAAATCACCGTTTTTCAGGCGCGGTCTGATCCGGGCAAGGTCAAAACCTCTGGCATAGAGTTCAAAAAGTTTTTTTCTGGCGGTATAATCTTCCAGTCCGTTCAGTGTCATCGGCTCCAGATCGGAAAATACGGCTTCATCTGCTGAATTGAGTTTCAGCATAGCCCGGTTGGCCAGAAAATGCGCCGCCGGATTGGCAAAGAAACGGTGCAATGCTTCCAGACTGAGATGTTCCGGCAGTACAGATTCAATTTCCGGAGCCGGAAAGGCTTCCGGCGGGAAAACCTTTTCCGGTATGACACCGCTGTTTTTTTCCAGCTTGGCCTTTGCCGCCTCAAAGTCCGGTTTTGAGTAGGAAAAATATCCTTTCTTACGCCAGTCTTCAAGAAAATACCGTACATCACTGCTCTGGATGAAGTGATTAAGTCTCGGAGCTTTGGGCACCATTTCCATAAGTTCAAAAAGCGGCGGGGCAGGAGGGATGGTCAGATCATCAGTTTCACTCATGCCCGGGTAACTTAAAATCAGTTTCTGACGCGCCGCCATAATCGCTTCCAGAAAAAGGAAGCGGTCTTCCAGCACCATTGACCGGGTGACCCTGCCGCTGCCCAGCGAAGATAAATTCAGCGATCCGTTGCGGTCGCGGCGGGGAAACATCCCCTCCGCCAATCCCATTACCGCAATGACTTTGCGTGGAATGGACCGCATCGGTTTGAGCGAACAGAAAGTAATTTTCCCCCGCAGAAAAACACCGCCGCTCTCCTGCCCGTCTGCCGGATTGAAAGCTTCCCGGATCACCTCAAAGGATACCGGAAGATGAAAGTCCGCCTTTTTCAGCTCATTTCTCAAATTATCCGCCGCCCGGCGCAGTTCCGCCGTCTCCCGGAAGTAATTTTCTCCGTCGGAAAAGAATTCATTCAGCAGGTTTTCAAAAATATCCAGATACTCATCTGCTTCCGCCCTCCCTTTATCCCGGAGCAGTCCCAGAAGCTGAAAGAGCCGGTTTGCCGCTTCAAAAAAACGCCCGGCAAGTCCGGCGTCTTCACCCGGAGAAAACAGTACTTCTCCCGGAAGTGCGAAATCATCCGCATCTTCACCCATGGCGTACCCCGCCATGGACCGGTCGCGGAAACTGGCATACGAGTAGTTGTCAAAAGGCACCTGACAGAATTCTTTTCTGGTCTGAGCATTTTCTCCCCAGCAGTATTTTCCGGCAATAAGGAAATCACGCAGTTTATCCAGATCTCCGCTGGAAAAGTCAAACTTCTCTGCTACCGGAGGTGAAGAAAAAAATTCAAATATCCGGTTGCTTTCATAACGCGAACCCACCAGCGAGAGCATCCGGGAAAAGGTATCGCCCACCGCATTGGAGTCCCTGGCCTCCAAATCGGAAATCCGGTAACTCTCCGCCAGCGGACTGCCGGAAAAAACCGCATTGATATAAGGGGAATATTTTTCAATATCCGGCGTCATAACCAGTATTTCCCGCGGTTCAACGCCATCTTCGATTGCTTTGAGAATCTGGTCATGGATAAGCTCAACTTCCCGGCGGCAGCCGCGGCAATTGTGAATGCTTACGCTTTCATCCTCCGGGCATGCCGGTTCCGGAAGCATATCCAGCACCCCCCTCTGGAGTTCGCCCAGCGCACCGGGAGCGGCTATATCCGAGTGCAGATCAAGGTAAATCATTTCACAGCGGTCGGCACGGTCCAGCACCGCCCGGAAAAAATCTCTTCCCGCTCCGGCGAAATTTTCCAGCAGCGGGTTTTCCGACTCCGGAAACTCCGGCACAACTCCCTTTTTCTTTGCCGCGGCGGTAATCCGGCGGCGGTCTTCCAGCGTGAAAACATCCCCCCAGTAGGTACGGCAGTAATTGGTGTAATAAAAGAAAATATCGCATTCCCGGGACAGCCGGCAGAAAAAGTCCAGAAATATTTCCGGCATTGAACTTATGCCGAATACTGCCGTATCAGATGGTTTCACCGCCAGATGCTTCAGCTGGAAAAAATCTTCAAAGTATTCATCCATGCTGCGTATCCCCTCCCGTCGGAGTGTCAGATAAAGCCTTTTTTCCCAGCGTGCCGCGGCGGCTTTGCCCGCCGGAACAGGTCTGCCGTCTTTCATGGTTTCCTGTTCCCCGGCAAAATCAGGAAAAAGATAGTCAGCTGATTTTTCTTCTTCCTGCCGCCACCTTTTCAGCAGGTCCGGCGCGTGGTGCTGGTAATGGTCGAACAGTTCCGCCAGCTGACAGGATAACCCGAACAGCAGTTCATCCCCTGAATCGCGGTCATGCCAGTATTCTGCCGCTTCCGGATAGGAATCCGGATTGTCATGCAGAATCCGGAAAATACGCCAGCGCAGTTCTCTCGGTTCAAACGCCAGAAAATCCGGGCGTTCCGGGAGGTTGTCTTCAATCACCCGGTAGATAAAGCGGGTGAGAAACGGCAATTCAAGATTGATTGCTATTCCG
>CASECL010000138.1 GCA_949286445.1 uncultured bacterium
GTCAATGAGGCGCATCAGGATCCGAATTTGCCGGTGGATCTGGAACTGCGCCGCAATATTGTTAAACGTCTGGCTGGAATACTGCGGGAACGTTATCTTAAAGAAGTTAATATCCGGTTTGTCTGAAATATCCCTGATATTACATATATACGGCAGTTACTATCAACCACAAACCGATTATTAATGGATTGAAACACGTCTTTATAAGAGCAAATTGGAAATTCTCCATTGTCAGAAAAAACATGGTGTTGAGCTTGATTTCACCACTGAAACAAAAAAGCCGACCAGAAGACCGTCCGGCGGAGAAGTAAAATAATCCCCGCTCATTTTGTTGCTTTCCAGAACTTTTCTTTCTCCCGCAAAACAACGGCTTTTCAAATCACCGCAAGATGAGCAATTTTTCATCATTAAAAAATCTGCGAGTGATACTTTAAATTTCAGGTAGATTTTCTAATTCCGGAAACCAGGTTGATCACTTCCAAAAATCAAAATATGCACAAATTTACTGGTGTCATCTATGATGCAGTTAAAATATGATTTTTTTATCATAATATACCTATAAAAAAACAGGACTCCGGAAGGTAAGTTAAACTCTATCCGGAGTCCAGTGTGTTGCTTTCCTTAAATATGCAACTGACTATTCATTATCTGTCTGCAATAATTTTTCAATTTTTTTCAGTTCAGTCATTCTGTTTAATAAAGCTTCATCTTTTATACCGTGACGGTATTTCCACATCGCAGAAAGTTTCTTCCGGGAAATCTGCCAGTAACCTGCCAGTAATTTGAGATAGTTTCCCCTCGGATTGCCGGTCTGCAGCCGGATCGAACTTGGTTTAATCCCATGTATCCGCTGTAAAATCCAGTCCCGGGAAAAACGGTCTTCAGAGCCCATAACCATTTCTGCAGCATGTTCTTTCTGCTCGAAATCAGAAATAAGTATATTGCGGAATACAGATAATTCTTCATCAGAATATCTGTAAGTGAACTTGTAGTCCGGAAAAAATTCTGCAAATGAAGCAAAAAATAAATTGAGCGGCGATAAATGATATTGTCTGGCCAATGAGTCTGAAAGTTCAAAATCCGGTTTGCCTTCCTTTTTCAACAGGAAAAAGATGTCGGTCAGTAATTTTATGCCGCCCTGCCATTGATGCTTGCGGCAATGATGAAACAATATGAGTAAATTCAGCTCCAGCGGCAAACGGTAACAATATTCATCAAGCGGAATAAACAGATCCCACATCGCTTTCGTGTCCGCCGGACTGATATGCGGTAAATTAAAATGCAGTTCAAGTGCCACATCCTGCCGTTTCATCATCGCATAATGGTGCTCATTACTGTATTGATAAGGCACTTTCCAGCCATCATTTTTCAAAATTTTCAACGCCTTTTCAACCTCCTGCTCCGGTACAAGTATATCCAGATCACATTTGGGACGCAGTGCTCCGGCTGGATAGATGCGCCATGTCAGATCAGCTCCTTTGATCGGGCAGAAACGGATCTGGTTTTCAGCAAGTACCCTGCATATTCTTTTGAAAGAAATTTCCTGTTTAAAGTCAAGGGTGGCCTGCTGCTGATAAAATGCTTTTGCCTGTATCTTCTCCTTTTCTGACAGCCGGGCGAAATCAAAATAATATAACCAGGCAATCAAATCATATTTCTGCAAAGTATCAAAAGGCACATATATATTCTCTCCGGTGCCAAGACACCAGTGGTGTAATTTTCTGACCAATGCAGTTTTTTCTGAAAGTTGTGTCATTTCAGTCTGAATACAGATATTGTTTAAATAATCGATTGGAAAACTAAGCTGGCTTTTCCCTGCGGCTGACGGCGTGTCGCAGAATGTTTCATACCTTTTTACCGGAAGTTCCTTCCCGTATCAGCTATCTTCCATGCACAGCATCATCTCATAAAATGTGAACTCTATTCAAATATCGGAAAGAGAAATCAGCTCTCCCGGATTATGTTCTCCCACTGCTGTAAAAAATAACGGACGGGAGAAAAATATTTTTCTCCCTCGGCAACCGGCTGCCGTCTCTCGCCAATCATAGCAATTTACCAGCAATTTCCGGTTAAGGATATTGAAATATTCCGCCGCGGCGTCAAAAACAGTTTCAACTTAAATGACATGGCGAAACTTTGATGGCATTGGAAATCGGTTTCTCTGAAATCAGTATCCAGTAGCCTCCGCCCCCGCAGCCAGTTACCTTCCAGCCGCAGGCTGTATTTCGATATTCCTCAATCGCCGCAAGCATTTCCCGGGTCTGCATTGCCGGATACATGTCAATCTGCGCCTCAAAACAACGCCGGGTCGCTTCTCCCCAGGCCTTGGTGTCACCGGCTTTAATTGCCTGCCAGCAGCATTCGGTGGCCTCGGCCAGTTTCCGGGCACTGTCGTAATTGATATTGGTATTGCTCAGAACATCATAGCCATTGGGCCGCGGCGGCAAAGCCACCAGATAAAGATGTTCGGCAACATAATTTAATATGGCATCATCAGTGATCGACTCAATGGAGATCGGCCAGTAACCGCTGTTATAATTCAGCTTATTTATTCCTGGCAGCAGCAGTCCAAGCTGATCCTGCGATCCGCTGATTGCTTTAGTTCCGGGAGGATTATCGACACAGAAGAGCAGTTTTGCCAGTTCTTCACGGTTGCCGGCAGGAATTTGCGTCTGCCACAATTCAATCGCTTTTTTGCGCGAACTTGTGGCCATTCCGCTTTTGTCATTGAATTCCATCGTCGGCTCAATCGACATTACGATCACCGGTCCCGGATAAATCGAATTCACACTCGGCTGATCAAGCCAGCCGCCGCACAATTCCACCCGGTAGGGAATCCGGCACTCCTGACGCAATGCGGTGGTTGAACGGGCAGGCAGTCCTGTTTCCGGAATACGCTGGCTTACTACCAGCTCAATACCCAGCTCTTCGCATAACGCTTTCTTCTCCGGCGTGTAGCCATCGGTGTTGACAAAGAAAATATCCGGGCGGAGTTCGCGCACCTCTTTCTCAAAATCCATTATTCCGCTGCCGGAACTGATCCAGGCATCCTTGACGCACCGCAATGCCTTGACCATGTAAAGCCTTTCTGCATTTTTATTGATGGTATGGCGTCCCTTCAACTCAAAAATTGTCTGGTCGGACCCCAGTCCGACATACAGATCGCCAAGTCTGGCCGCCTCCTCAAAAAAGGCAACATGCCCGGAGTGAAGCATGTCGTAACAACCGGATACAAATACTTTTTTTCTCATGCAGAAATCACGCCTTTGAATAAAATAATTTAATTATCAGTTTTGAATTCATTATCATACAAAAAGGATAAATACCACACCACAGATGCAGTCAGACATGCAACCATACCGGTGAAACGGCTTTCGGTTCAGAAGCTTCTGAATTCATCCGGCAATAGGCTGATTATTTACCGTTTGCCAGGAGATTTTTCCAGCCGCCAATTACGGCCGCTTTGGAAAAATGCTCATTGTAAGTTTTGAATGACTGCTGCTGAAGCTGCCGCAAAAGCTCCGGATTTTTCAGAAGTTCTTCCAATACCCCGGAAGTTTTTTCATCCAACTCAAATCCAATCCCATATTCCCGGCACCAGTCGGCAATATCGCTGTCCGCCGCGCCGGAAAAAAGCACCGGCCGTCCAATTGCCAAAGCACCAAAAAACTTTGACGGTATCACTATCCCCTCCCAGCCGGGACGCTGAGAAATCATGTGAATATCTGCTGCGGCAAGCCGTTCCTCCAATTCAGCTTCGGAGGCGAAACCGGCAAGCCGGATATTGGTGTCTTCCGGGGTAATTTGAGCCGTCTGCTCCTGATATTGATTTCCATACCCGGCAAAACAGAATGCCGCATCAATGCCAAGTCGCCGGCATTTGCGGGCCAGGTCGATGAATGGTGTTATATCATGTGCGTAACCGACAGTACCGGAGTAAAGCAGCCCGATTCCAGCCTTGCCGAAGAACTTCTCCCGGACTGCAGGTGAAGCCGGCGGCGGGGATTCCGGCTCTGCCAGTGCCCATGGCGTCAATGTGGACGCTGCGGCACGGTGATGGTATTTTTGCAGAAGTTTCCGCATGCATGGCCCAATGTCAACCATGTCATCCACAGCGCGATACGCCACGGGAATAAACGGTTTGGTCAGACTGGCGAGCAACTTCATCCAGCGGGGGCAATTAACCAGGATCGCTTCAGGATAAATGTCAAACGCCCAGTGTATCAGCCGGATTTTCCGGTTCATCAGCCGCATAAATGGAAACATCATATAGGCAAACTGCGGATCCGTGCCGATAATAACCGCATCAAAGTCCTTACGCCGTCTCCAGAAAGCAGATAACCACTTAATTTGAAGAATTGCGGAATTGAACAGACGGCCGAAATTGCTCCCCTGAGAAAAATTCAGCCGGGAAAAACGCCGTATCTCAACTCCGTTCCAAACCTCTTGCGGCGGCAGTTTTTCATCCGACCTTATCAGTCTGTTGCCGGTAAATACCGTTACCGAATTACCGTCACGTGCCAGTTCCTCCGCAAGATCAGAAAACAAGCGGGCACTGATAACCGGATCCGGATGAAAAAAGTGATATAGCAGCAATATTTTCATGGTTAAAGTTTTTTTCCGTCTTTTTCCCGATTCCGTTCCAAAATCTTCAGATCAATCATGTATTCATAAATGGAGCGGAGCAGTGAATAATGAAATCCGGCGGCCCCATCCAGAAAACCAAGTTTGCAAATGTAAAGCATGAAAAACATCCAAAGCGGCCGTCCCGGCACCCGGTAAAGCAATTGTTTGAGATTTTTTCTCTGCTGAATCCGGTCCCCCCAGATCAAGTCGTGCCAGCAAACAGCATGGGACCGTTCCTCCATCAGCCGTATCGCTTCCATATCAGAATAACGGTTGTGCCGGGCAAACCACCAGCTTACGCCGTTACTGAATGGATAATGCAGAAAACGTTCCCCAGGCAGGTAAACTTTCCGGCCGGAACAATGATATTCCTCATTGATGTCGCGGGAAATCGTCACTTGCCCGACTCTCAATAGGCGTCCAGTCCAGGTCCCGGAACCGATATTATGCTTAAGCCAGCGTCCCATGAAAATATCTTTCCGCTGAAAGTGAAACATTGAACAATCCGCATTTTCCGGCGCAGAGATTGCCGCAATTATTTCACCGCCCAGAGTTTTCTCCCAGCGTTCGTCGGCATCCACCATCAATACCCATTCGCCGGGATATTCGACCGTTTGCAATGCCGCGTTGCGCTGGGCGGCATAATTGTCAAATTTCCGCTGAAATATCCTCGCTCCCTCGCCACGTGCGAGCTCGACAGTGCGGTCAGTACTGAAAGAGTCAAAAACTACAATGTCAGAACACCATGTACGCAATGTGCGGATACATTCGACAATATTACGCTCCTCATTGAGCGTAAGAATAACAGCAGAGATCATAGTTGAATTTATTCAGACAGTTTCCGTTTTTTTATGAAATGAGCCGGATTGCCGCCCACAACAGTCCACGGTTCCACATCTTTGAAGACACAGGCCCGGGCTCCGATTACCGCGCCTTCTCCGATCGTAACCCCCATGCCCACAAACGCGTCAGCCGCCACCCAGGCTTGCGGAAGTATCCGGATTGGAGATGTGATCAATGCCATGCCCCCGTCGGTAATATCGTGCGACGCGGTGCATAAATGTGAATATTGGGATACCGTACAATGAGCCCCTATTGAAATCAAGGTCGGATTATACAGCCTTGCGTGCGGAGCAACAGCCACATATTCTCCCAATTGCAGGTTCTTCGGAGACCATATTTCAGCCGAAGCATACACTTGACAACCTCTGCCTATCTCCGCCCCGAAACAGCGCAGTACAAAAATTCTCCACCGTGAAAATAGACGCCCCGGGAAAATACGGAAAAAACAATAATACCCGATCAGCCAGACCATGCGGTATATTTTATTGCTCAATGGAAGATGATTCCGGTATTTTGTTATTTTCATCTGTTCCGCCATTACATATTCCTCAGTATGTTTAAGATCCACTCCGGCAAATATTCCCTCGCCATTAACTTCACCCGGCTTTTGAACGGAATTTTAATTAATGGCAAAACCGCACCCCAGGAGTCGTTGACTCTCTGATAGAAATTGTCCCGTTGAACCGGACGCACAGTTTTGACCGGACACCGGTTGTCCCAGTCCGCAGGATAAAGTTCAAGACCGGGTCCCATTTCAGCCAGAAAATCTCTCCCCCTTGCAGTATTCACCTCTATACGGGATATGCCATAATGAATGTCATGTCCGGAGAAAATGCCTTTTTTCTCAATCCCCCAGTAATCTGCCAGCGTAATATCAGCATGCGATTTACAGTCAAAAGGACACTTGTAGCAGCTTTCTCGCAGCATCAAGTTCAAGTAATACGCCTGACAATAGGAATCCAGTTTTTTCCCGCGAAGCAATACCTTTCTGCCATTTACCGCACAACTGCGCAAACTGTTTTTCCAGCCTTTTTCCTTGTTCCGGAATTGGAAATCGGAAAGGCTGCCGCCCAGAACTTCTGATAACCAGTCTTTATAACGCCGCCACGCCAGATTTGAGGGTACGCCATGACAGATCAGGTCACAGGTATAAAGCCTTTCACTATTGGTACGATGCTGAAAATAAGCCTGAACTCCCGCTGTCTGACACGGCGTGCCGGAAAAAAATACCAGTTTGCCGGAATTCAAATGTTTTTCAATCTCAAAATAGACATTTCCCATCCTGCCCTGGACATATTTTGACTTCTTAAGTCCTTCAAGTTCCCCCGCATCAGCCGCCTCCCGGCAAACCACATTATCATAATTGCGGTCAAATCCGCTGCCGAATACCACTCCGCCATGGGCAATAACTGCCTCTGCGATGGCGGCAAAAGCTCCGCCGGATGTGCTTTGGCCGCGCTTCTTGATATCCCGGTGAAAAGCGGCATACAGCAAAGGCGGTTTCTTTTCTGCATTTTCCTCCGGAGCTGCTGCGGCGGCTGGACAAATCCGGAGGCACAGGCCGCAGTTGATGCAACGCTCGGCATTTACTGCCGGAATTAAAAATCCTTCTTTATCTCCCGCCATTTCAATGCATTTTAATCTGCATACTGCGGCACACGCTCCGCACCCGGTGCACAATGAAGATGTCAATATTGATTCAATCATATATTATCCTTCGACGGCGTGTATCAAAAAATCCAGCGAACGCACTCTGGAATTATCCAGTTTCTCAAATACCACGGCGTAGTCGATATCATTTCCCGGTCCGGAGACTTTTGAACATTCTGATGCCTTGATTGAACGATCCGTCAGGGCAACATTGGCAAGCAGACTGGCAACCCGCCCGGAATTACTCATAATATCCGGTATTACCGTGTAGAATTCTTTTTTGAATATAATCGAAAACACCGTTCCGTGAAAAGAGTTGGTCACCACAAATGATGCTGATGAAAATAACCCGATAAATTCAGCCGGACCGGCATCGGCAATATTGCAGATGCCTTTTTCCTCCGGTGTCCAGGAGGAACGGCAGATGCGGATTATTTTTAATTTCCGCTGTATGGCAATCTTCCGGGCAAACTCAACAATTTCACGGGAGGAGAGTAAATCATAAAGCAGTAAATAAGGATAATCCGGCACCGCTTCCACGGACATAACGTTTTGCCAGTCTTCTGCATCAAGCAGCAGTGTCGGATCAAGAACATGTTCCGCCTCCCGTCCGGACACGGCACGGACTATATCCGCGCCGGATGACTCCCGCACCGAAACGGCATCAAGATTTTTCAGCCACTCATTATATTGGGAAAACATTTCCGGCGCCAGAGATGAAACCCCGAAACTGGACGCATAAGAAATTTTCCGGCTGCCTTCCGGAGCAAAAGTAAGAAAATACGGTGCCAGCGAAACCGGAGTCCGGGGATTCCATATCTGATCGCTGCCGGCAATATATACATCATAATTTTTACTTTTATCCCTATACAGCTCCTCAATCGAAAGATAACGGCGTGAAGAATGCCCGGTCTGCTGATAAAATTGCTGAAACCTTTCCCGTCTCCGGCGTTCAGCTGCGGTGCCAATATAACTTTTTACCCGCAAAAACTGCCGCATCAGAAATTCTTTTATCCGGTTTTTCAGACCGATACGAAAAGGCGATCTGCCAGCCTTTGTAATTCTGAACTCAGGATTTTTATAAAATGGATAATCTATATTTTCGCAGTCAAACCCAAGCTTGTTAAGCTTATACTGCAAAGCATAAGCCTGCAGTTCAGCACCGTAATTATCCACCTGCCAAATTGTTATTATGCCGATTTTTTTCATTTACACCATTCCCGCAGCATACCGGCTAATCCGTTATCACACAATCCGGCTTGCTGCCGCCATGCACAATCCATTCATACAGAGACACCATATCCCCGGCAACTCTGTCTCTGGCATATTTTCCCGAAACCAGCATTTTACCATTTTCGCCGCGCCGCCGGATATCCGCCGGACTTTGCTTCAATGCAGCATCCACCGCCGCGGCAAGAGATTCCGGATCAGGCGCAATCCACCATCCGCAGTCCCGCCGCTGCAATTCCTCCCAGGGCATGCCGGTAGTGGCAATAACCGGGGTGCCAACTGCAAGTGCCTCCGGTACAATCATACCGAAATTTTCAAATGTGCTCGGCACCGCCAGAGCATAGCAGGATGCCAGTGCCTGATATTTGTCCAGCCCGGCAACAAATCCTTTGAAAATGACATTTTTCAAATTCTTTTCTGAAGCCAGCTCCCGCAAATGCGTTTCATACTCCGCCTCACCGCTTCCCATGATCCACAGCTCTGCATCCGATGGGTTTAGCTTCTGCCATGCTTCCAGCAGCCATTCAACATTTTTCCGGGGATGAAGACGCCCGAGATAACCAATCCTTTTGACACTCCGTTCTCCGGAAATACGCGCCACTTCAGGAGGGATGGAGACTGTATTGGGTATTACCGCCACCGGGTTGCCAAAACCAAGACGCCGGTAATGCAGCATCTCCGTTTCGCAGGTGGCATGAATGCAGGCGGCATTGCTCAGCAGACGGTCAAAACAAAGTTTGCGCATAATCACTTTTTTCCAGTGACTGTGCGCCAATGCCTCCGGGTAAAGCATCCCATGCAGTGAAATTACATAAGGTTTGCCCAGTTTTTCCGCCGTCAGACAGGTTTTCACCGCCGGATATTGCCACAATCCGTTTATATGAAAAACATCATAAGAATCTGAAGCAAGACTATTGCAAAAACGACGCCAGTTACCCGAATAGGTAAAGCCGCTGAAGGAATCGTTTGGCAGATAATGCACAAAATCTGTTGACGGAGGTTTTGATTCAGAATCCAGCGTCAGAAGTTCACAATTAATGCGCTCATTCAAGCCGAGCAGCAATTCCCCGGTACAGCTGGCAACTCCGCCAAGCCGGGGATCCAGAGAAGATATGGTTTGAAGTACTCTCATGCTGTCAGGTTATATTATCATTGAATTCGCCTGCTGTATGCCGCTGCCGACGGGAATACAGCATGATCTTTGAAATTTATGGATTTAATGAATTTTTTCAGAATGTATGATGCATCATTACAGTTGCGGTAAACCCGGAAGATATCTTGAAGTATTTCACTGGCCAGAAGGCTTCGTTGAATTTATCCCTCAACCGTAAATTTCTTTTTTACGCCGCGGTTTCCAGTGATAATCCCGTAAAACACTGATGCGTATTTTTCCAGAAAAAACGCTGCCAATACCAATATAAATGCAGTTAACAACGGAGAAAGAAAATACCCCAGATAATATCCCGTCACTCCCGGAAACAAACGTACCAATATCTTTTTAGGCACGTTTAACCACGGTTCATGAAACAGATAAATGAAAAAAGAATACGGGATGACAAAATTTAATATCTTTCCCCCGGAATATGATGATAATTTAAATACGTCATAAAGTTCCCACAAAATTATAAACAACAGTAAATACCATATTCCCGGCAGACGTGAAAATAACAAATACAGCAGCACACCGGAAAATATTCCTGAAAATACCAGTACCAGCGTTTCTTTCCATGATCTTTGCCGCTCGATATCAAACTTGTTCAATGCCGCATATCCACCGAATGAAAAGTACCCCAGTGCATACCAGAAATCCGGTACAATATGTAAAAATTCCCTCACATAATCCAGTTCTTTCAGCCGGAAGTTGAATGCTCCGGCTGCCAGCAATAACGTCACTAATATTCCCCCCGTCCATTTCCGCCTTAAAATGCAAAACAGCAGTGGTGTAAACAGCATCACCACCATCAGTGTCTTTAAAAACCAGAGATGAAACATATAAGGTGTCACAAACAGCTGATAAATGGTCTCCCGGAAACCGTATTCCCCGTCTCCCAAATAACAGCGTGCATTGACAAATGATGCACAGGCAGGAATTATTTTTAATATCCCCAACATTATATAAGCCAGAAGATTAACCAGCAGATAGGGAATGAGCAGTGAAGAAACCCGACGCCATAATTTCCGGGGAATACCACCTATATCCGTTAAATTGTGAAAAAACAAATACCCGGAAATACAGAAAAACAAGGGACAGAAAAGTGAACCTATCCCCTGAGAAATAAAAAAACTAATCCGCCGGAATACCGGCGCATCCGCTTCAGGATAGGACGCATGGATAAATAACACCAGCATAATCCCGAAAAAAGAAAACACTGACAGCTTTCTGGATAAATAACTATTCATTTGAATTGTGCCGCCCTGTAACCGGTCAATATCTCAAGCCTTATCACAGGAAAATATCATTTGTCACATCATAAATATCTTATTTACAGACCAATCTTATCACAGCACCGGCATGAGGCGATTTTACTGCCGGCTTCTCTTGAATCACTGATCAATTTCTTCAATGGTCTCACACCAGTGCCTGCCGGAAAAACGATACATCTGCTGATGATTGTGGCGTCGGATTTCCTGCTGTTCATCTTCTGATAACAACATAATCCGGCGCAGTTTGTCCGCTATGTCATCCGCAGAAAAATCAGCATAAAAATACTTGAAACCATCCAACTCCGGATATTTCATGGTGGATAAAACAATTTTGCCGCACGTCATATACTCAAGAAATTTGGAGGGGAAATTATATTCATTTTCCGGCAGATGGGGATTGCGCAGATTCAACGCCCAGGCCATCCGGGACAATTTTTTCCGGTAGTCTTCAAATCCCAGTCTGCCGCAGAAATCAATATTGGCATATTTTCGCAATTTCTCCCGGTACTCTTCTTCCTTTGAGGAACTCCCGGTTATCGTCAGCGGCAAATCCGGATTGCGGGAAAATACTTCAATTGCCATATCAAAACCGGTTACCGCAGAGAGAGTTCCCGAAAATATAAAACGGCGTTCCAGCTTTGAGGTCTCAGGTAGATAAACTTCGCCTTCCGGGATAATCCCCGGTATTATTCTGCAATTGGCATGCTTCAGGCCTATCCTGCCGGACAGAGACAGTAAACCTTTTGCCCGGCAGAGACAGAATTTTACCAGCTGCTGGGGATCAAACCAGTGACGCGGCGGCGTAAAATCTGCCAGCAGAACATAAACCTGCCGGCGGAACAGCCAAAGCAGCAGAAAACAAAGCATATTACAGGTCGTAATATTATAAAACCAGATCTTCTCATCACGAAATACCGCCCTGAACAACGCCAGATTTTCCAGCACCATATTCAATACCCGCCCGATGCCGCGATGCGGAAAACGCCGGCATTGGATGACCGTATCTATTTCCGGCATCTGTGAACACTCCAGGCTTATATCATCAACCACCTGGATCGGTACCACGGTGATCACCCGGTTAAAAGCCTTGCTCTTTATCAAATTGCGGCAGAAATTATTGGCTGCCTGGCTGCAGTTACAGCTGCCCAGCAACTCATCCGGTATCATCTGTACTATAAAGGTACGCATATTATTGATTTCCTGCTGTTTCTGCTCCTGATTACAGCCGTGTCCGGTTTTCAGAACCAAGTTCATTGTAAATTTCCAGCAATCTCCGGGCATTGGCCGCCCGGTCATGGCGTTTCTCCGCTGCGGCAATCTCTGCCGTACTGACATCATGCATCGATGCTCCGGCAGAAAAAACTCCGTCAATTTTCTGTGCCAGCATCTCCACCTCCTCAAAACGGTAAAGATAACCGTCAATTCCGTCTGCGATCATGTCCGGTATGCCTCCTGAATAACTTGCAATTACCGGAGTTCCCAGCAGCTGGGCTTCACCCAGCGTATTGGGACTGTTTTCTATTGCCGAGGGCAATACACAGCAGTTGCAGTGCTGAAACTCTGAAACCATTGCCTCTGCCGGGAGTTGTCCCAGAAAAGTTACATGTTCAGCCAAATGCAGACGGTTAATCAGACGCCGGAGATAAATGGCATATCCCGGCAGTTTCAAATAATTCTTAAAAGAACCGGGATGCAATGGATCACTGCCGACAACCCGCAGCCGGGCATCCGGATATTTTCTTACCACCAGAGCCATCGCCTTTATAATCTGGTGTGCCCCTTTGAGGGGATAACTGCTGCTGCCGACAAAAATTGTATGTTTATTGCAGCTGCAGTATGACCACTTCTCTGCAGTGTAGAAAATTTCCCGCAACGATTCATTGCAGAAGTGATAATTAATTTCCGGATTCCAGCTCAAAACATGGGCGCGATCCCAACTGGTCCGGCCTATAATATGCTTCAGTTTCCGCACGGTACTCACTTCACACTTCCCACGCCACGCCATATTTGCCGCCGCCGCCGGCAGCAGCGTACGCCCCGGACGCAGAAAATCACGGAACGCCACTGCATGCAGAAGATCTGTTACCGTCATGCCATAATTGTAATATCTGGCGCAAACCGTCACCAGCCCCTGTATCGATGCCACGGCAGGAATGGAGCCAGCCGCTTCAAGCAGAGCCAGCCCCACCGGAAACTCCGTCCCGTGCAGGTGGATGATATCCGGCTTGAAATCATCCAGAGCTTCACGCCAGCGCGCTGTCATGCCGGCGGAATACTTCCAGGCATCACGGCAGGGTATAAGATAATAAACAATGCCGTCTATCTCAATCTTCCGTTCTCCATGTCCATTATAAACCACCCCAAGCGCCAGATGCAGATCCGGACACGCTGACAGCAGACTTTCAGCATAAGCATACTGCCACCCGCATAGTCCGGAGACCGGACGGCCGAGATGCCTGGCCAAAGGGGGAAACATGGAATTGCAATACCAGAATACCTTCACAGTGCCTTATTCCTTTGCTTTCTGCGGTGAAACCGGTTTGTCGAAACTCATCCTTGAGATATCAGCTTTACCGCCATTTTTCATGCGCAAACATAAATGAACCGGTATTTTTTCCGGATTCATCTCCGGATAAAACGATAATTTTATTTTGCGTTTCCGGCCATCCAGCGGCAGATAGGACGCCACAATATCACGGTATCTTGTCCCGTCATACATAATAAGTACAACTTCCAACGGCTCTGATGCCGTGCCTGAATAATCCAGATAACAGTCAAACGGCTTCGAAAAATCCAATTCCTTTGAATGCAGCGCAAGTATGTGATAACCTGACATGCCAATTTGCCAGTGCTTATCTGTTTTTAAACACTCATAACGGGTTTTTCCTGATTTCCAAAACTCTGCGGTTTCACCCATCACATACCAGCCGGGGGCAATGTCCAGCGGAGATTTATTCTCCGCTGCTGATGGATCGCAAAATGGTATTTCACTGGTCGCCGTCTCCGGGAAATCAACATTGACAGGCGCATTGGAAAAACGGAAAAATTGAAACGTCTTTTTGCCCTTATTGCCCTTGGGGCATTCAAACTCAAGCACCGCCTCACAATTCACTTTCCCGGGAATATCGCTCAATGACGGTTTATTATCAGATGGCGATAACAGACCAAGATAGACCGGATCGTGCAGATAGATGTAACGCTGCCAGTTTCTTGCCAATATACCGCGGTAATTCTCCTGTATATCATTTGCAGGCAGTTTGGCAGATGGAATCCGGGCATACTGGGAAAAACGGGAAAATTCTCTGCGGTCCAATACAAAAAGGAATGGCGATGATGCTGTTTTGTTATCGGATTTTAGTTTTGACAGGTACTGCCTGACCCGGGCGTAGGACTTATCATACCGGACATTCTTTATGCCGAAAAACAAAACAAAAATCAGTGCCATCAGCACCCCGGCAATTTTTTTCCAGCGGTATAACAGATTAAAAATCATCCCGGCTCCGATAATGACCGGGCAGATATACCAGATGAA
>CASECL010000139.1 GCA_949286445.1 uncultured bacterium
ATCTGATTTTGAGGAAAATTCATGAATAAGACAATTCTCTGCATCGGTGCCGGATATGTCGGCGGCCCGACTATGGCGGTAATTGCCGACCGTTGTCCGGATTACAAGGTAATCGTGGTTGATGTCAATGTAAAGCGTATTGCCGGATGGAATTCGGAAAAACTGCCGATATTTGAGCCGGGACTGGATGAGGTGGTCAAGCGTGCCCGGGGCAGAAATCTCTTTTTCAGTACAGACATTGTGGGGGGAATAAAAGAAGCGGATATTATTTTTGTCAGCGTAAATACCCCAACCAAGACCTTCGGAGCAGGAGCCGGCAAGGCCGCCGACCTGCAGTACTGGGAGAAAACCGCCCGAGATATTATTGAACACGCCGAATCCGATAAAATTGTAATAGAAAAAAGTACCTTGCCGGTTCGTACTGCGGCGGCAATGCACCGGATTCTGGCGTCCAATTCCAAGAAACTTCACTTTGAAGTTGTCAGCAATCCTGAGTTTATGGCGGAGGGTACCGCGATAGAAGACCTGCAGAATCCTGACCGCGTGCTTATCGGCGGCATGGAGACGCCGGAAGGACAGAAGGCAATTAATACCGTGGTTGATATTTACCGCCACTGGGTGGCTCCGGAAAAAATCAAGACCACCAATCTCTGGAGCAGTGAATTATCGAAACTGGCCGCTAATGCCATGCTGGCGCAGCGGGTATCATCAGTGAACAGTCTTTCGGCTCTGTGTGAACAGACGGATGCCAATATCCTGGAAGTATCTGCGGCAATGGGAATGGACAGCCGGATTGGCGGTAAATTCCTCAAAGCCGGGGTCGGATTCGGCGGATCGTGTTTTAAAAAGGATATACTCAATCTGGTTTACCTTTGTGAATATTACGGACTGCCGGAAGTAGCGGCTTACTGGGAAGGCGTGGTGAAGATTAACGACTACCAGCAGCGGCGGTTTGTGAACAATATGATAAGAAGAATGTTCAATACCATTTCCGGCAAAAGAATTGCGGTGCTGGGATTTGCTTTCAAGGCGGATACCGGCGATACCCGGGAATCTCCGGCGATAAATATTTGCAAAATGCTTCTGGAGGAACGCGCCTGCCTGGCTATTCATGATCCGCAGGCACTGGATAATGCGAAAATGGATCTGGATGGCGTTGACGGGGTAATTGAGTACGTTGATGATCCTTATGAAGCAGTCAGAGGAGCGCATGCCATAGCACTGCTGACGGACTGGAAGTGTTTCAAAGAACTGGATTATCAGAAAATTTACGAACTTATGGAAAAGCCGGCATTTATCTTTGACGGGCGCAATTTGCTTGATCATGCCGGACTTTATGAAATTGGATTTAATGTCTACCCGCTCGGGCAGAAAGCAATGTCACATTTGAACTGAAAATGATAGATGGCGTTCTTTTTATTCTTGGGCTGGCTGCAGTTTGCGCGGCACTGGCGGCTTATTACCGCATTGCCAAACTCCGGGCGGAAAAACGGGACTGTGCCGGCGCGCTGAAAGAGTCGGAGTTGAAGTTTTCCCGACTGCGTGAATTTTTATCTGATTTTTCTACCGCATTGCGGGGAGACGCCGGAGTTGACGGCGGTATCAGAAATATGGCGGAGTATGTGGCAAAACAGCTTAATGCCAATGCCGTCGGCATTTACGACTTCCGGGATAACGAACTGCACGGTATCGGGGTGTACGGTACCTATTTACTGGTGCATACGGATGACCCCCGGGTATTCCTGGACAGCCGGGCATTGCTGCAGGCAATGAAACAGGAACGTTACCGCTGCGGCGAAGGTTTTCTGGGACGGGCGGCAGAAGATAAAAAACCCCACCTTATCAGCGAAGCGTGGCATGACGCCAGAATAAGTGAGTTCATCTATGTTGATCAGGTGGGGAGCGTTTTAGCCTTTCCGCTGTGCCGGGAGGATGGCAGTGAGGTGGGGTTGGTGTGTGCGGTAAATAATCGGGCACACCGGGCATTTTCCAATAAAGATGTGGAGTTGTGCCGTTCTCTCTCCGGGCAGCTGATTCTCAGCCGGGACTTGATCAATGCTTACGGCGAACTTGCCCGCAAAGACCGTCTGGACCAGGAATTGTCATTTGTGCGTCAGCTGCAGTGTTCCATGCTGCCTGAGGCGTTTCCGATCTGGGAGATGTTTTCGGTCAATGCATTCACCCGGCCTGCCAAGGAGGTAAACGGCGACTTTTATGATTTTGTCGAGATTGATGAAGACCGTTTGCTGATTGTGCTGGGAGATGCCACTGGAAAAGGTCTGCCGGCGTGTATGCTTACGGCGATGACCAGAAGCCTTATCCGGGCCATGGCGGACAATTTCACCACCTTGAGTGAGTTTCTTGCCGCGGTGAACCGGAAACTGCACCGTAATACTGAAGACGGCCGTTTTGTGACGCTGGGATGCTGCCTGCTGGACCGGCGCAATGCTTTGCTGGAATTCGGCCGGGCAGGGCATACCGAGCTGATCACTTTTGTGCATAATCATATTCGTCTGATTGCGCCGGACGGTACGGCACTGGGGATATTGCCGGAAGAATTTGCCGAGTTTGACACTCTGTGTCTGGCGGTGACTCCGGGTACATCACTGCTTATGTTTTCCGATGGCATAACTGAAGCAATCAATGCGGATAAAGAGGAATTTGGCTTGAAAAGACTGTGTGAAGAATTTTCCGGAGCATGCCGGGAAAATCTTACTCCGGATGAAACTATCCGCCGTATTCTCGACCGGGTAAGTGCTTTTTCCCGCGGCGAACAGGATGATGACCAGACTTTAGTGGTGATCCGTCATTTAGGATAAATAAATTTTCACTTCAGCATTGCCGGATAACAGAGCAAAACGTTATTTGCTCAGATCTCAGGTCAGACGGCATTGGCGGGGATGGAGTTTTTTCTGCCGGACGCTGGACCGCAGCATATATCGGAAAGTTGCGGGAGAATGGGATGTTTTATTTTCCGGTTAGGCTGCAGTATTGCCGGAGATAACAGTTTTTCCGGTATTGGCTTTGCCGAAAATTTTATCTGTTTTGTCCGGCTGTGAGGTGAAAAGAAAAATATCTGTTTTTGCATGTGTTTTTTCTCCTGAAATAATAATGAAAGCTCCGGGGGTTTTCAAAATGGAAAAAATTGCCGGTATCAGTTTATCTCATGTTCCCCAATGGCTGAAGCTGGTGGAGGCTGTTGGCTGGGACCAGACGCAATTTGAACTTGAAACACTGATCCGTCTTTATCCGGAGTACTGTATCGGAGTATTTCAGGATGATTGCCTGATTGCCAGCGCGGCGGCATCTGTTTATGGGAAAACTGCCGCCAGTATAAATATGGTCATTGTCCGTCCGGATTGCCGGGGCAGGGGACTGGCGGGGAAAATACTGGAGGAGCTTATCCGGCGTCTCGGGCATTGTTCATCAATTACACTTCAAGCTACGGAAGCTGGGCGGAAAGTTTACCGGAAAATCGGTTTCGTGCAGAACGGAATGGAGTGCAAATGGACGGCAAATTATGTTCCCGCCGCTGAAGCCGATGACTTTGAATGCCGTTCTTCTGACGGAAAGTTCAGGGTATTGCCCATGACGGAAATGGATTTGGATGCGGCAGTAGAAATGGATCAGAAGATTTTCGGAGTGAACAGGGGGGAACTGTTAACTGAAATCTTCCGGAAGTTTCCGGATTACGCATTCAAGGCGGAAGCCGCTGATGGTGAATTTACCGGATTTGCGCTGGGGCGGCAGGGAGCGGAATTCCGGCACATTTCTCCCCTTGAAGCAGTAAATCAGACTTCGGCGGAGTTGCTTTTCTCCGCCTCACTGAAGAAAAGAGCCGGCAGGATTATTATTGATGTACCGGAAGGTAATGCTGAATTTATCCGCATGGTTGCCAGTGCCGGATTTGTCCGTCAGCGGGAATTATACACCATGTACCGGGGAAACGAATTTTTTCCGGCACTTCCGGAATGTTATTACATTTTTCTCGGTGGAGAATTCTTTTAGCAGGAAAAAATCCCCGGCTCCGTTTTTCTTACAATAAATTTTGAATAAAAAATGCCCGTACCGGAAAACGGCACGGGCATGTCAGTTTTTATCTACCGGTTTTTTACGCCTGACCCTGGGTAGGCTGAGTTTCATTTTCCCGGTTTGCAGAATTTTCTTTGCCTCTCACTCCGGGGTCAGCACCAATTCTGCCTTTCCAGTGAATTTTCTTCTTGATCCACTCCCTCATTCGCTGGAATGCCGCATACAGAGCCGGAGTAAACACAATCCCGATCAAAGTGGCCAATGCCATACCGGAGAAGGTGGTAATACCGATTGCCCGGCGGCTGCCGGAACCGGCTCCGGTCGCCACCACCAGGGGGAACACACCGAAAAGGAAGCTCCATGCTGTCATCAGTACCGCCCGGTAACGCAGGTTGGCTCCATTCATCGCCGCCTCGTAAATACTCTTGCCGCTTTCCCGTTCCTGTTTGGAGAACTCCACCATCAGAATGGCGTTTTTCGCCGCCAGACCGATAAGCATTACCATACCCAGCTGTGCATAAATACTCAGCGTTTCGCGGGTCCACATCAATCCAAGCAGCGCACCGAG
>CASECL010000140.1 GCA_949286445.1 uncultured bacterium
CATAATATCCTGTCGGATCTCCGTCAAAAAATACAATTACCATTGGTTTTTCTTTCAGTCCGCTGTTAAGCGGTGCCATTTTGCTCCAGCTGTCGTATGGAGCATTTGCACCATGAAGCGCGTAGAGCACCGGATAGGCAGATTTTGATTTTTCATATCCCGGAGGCAGAACCACCCCGGCTTTAATGTCCCGGTCCATAATGTCAGAGTGCACGGTAAATTTTTCCACCGTTACACCATCAGCCTGAACTTCCCGCTTCACTCCTGGAACAGATAACTTTTCCGGAACAGCGTTTGAATTTTTATCCGGAGCTGACGCTGTCTTTTCACCGCCGCCATTGCAACCGCATAAAACAATTACTGACATTGCCGCGACAAACGCATTCAATCCGCATTTCATTTTCATAATCATGAAATTCCTTAATTTTTATAATAATTCCTCATCGTCCAACCCTTTGGGCAAGGCGTACGGTTCGACCGAATCGTCAGCTATATTTTCAAATTTCAAATGACACCGCTCGATAAGCAGCCGCACCAGCGTAGGCACCGGAAGAGTTGTAACAATGGATAGCACAATAATCGCATTGAAAAATTCAGCGGAAAGCATCCCCAAATCTTTTCCGATTGCCGCCGCCGCCAGCGTAGCAGAAAGCTGCGGCACCGTCATCAGCCCGGCGCAAATTCCTTTGGCAAAAGAAAAACCGCTCAGCATCAGAGCCAGCATTCCGGAGAAAACTTTGCTCAAAACCAGCCCCGCCACCGTCAACAGGATAATCTGCCAGCTGTTAACCGACTTGAAAAGTATGGTAAGATCGGTTTCCATCCCGATGGAAAGAAAAAGAAACGGCACCAGCAGGCCATACCCGATCCCTTCAAACTTATGAAAAAGCTCTCCCCCTGCCCCGGTTTCCGACTTAACCACCCGGGATAAACCAAGCCCGGCAATAAAAGCTCCTACTACCAGATTTACCCCGAGCAATTCCCCGCCGATAACCGAAACCATGATTACCGCCAGGAAAATAGTTACCATCACATCCGGCTCGGTTCCCAGCTGGCGCATCAGAAATTGTCCCGCCCGGGAAACAATGAAATACGCCGCGGCAAGATACAACATGACAATTAAAATGAAAACAAAAGCAAACCAATGTCCCAATGCAGCTGGATCAATATGATCAAAAAGAGATATTCCCCGCGAAACGCCTCCGGAAACGCCGCTCTCCATTTTTTTCAGCTGTACGCTCATCGCCAGAAGCACAATACTTGAAATATCAGTAATGATAGTGGAAATCAATACCGCCGCACCGAAACGCGTCTTGGTGAGTTTCAGCTCCCGGATTACCGGGAAAACTATTCCCACCGAGTGAGAGGCAAATAATGAAGCATAAAGCAGTTTCCCCGGCAGATCTCCGCGGTTGAAATACCAATAAACCAGATATCCGGTTACTGCCGGGATAAGGAAAGTGGCGACACTAAGCATAATTACCGGCGTCTTGGTCGATTTTATCAGCTTGAAGTCCGCCTCCATTCCAGCCAGCGACATGAGGAAAACCAGCCCCAGCGATCCCAGGGATTTAACCAGGAACAACGCATCTGCCTCGACCTTTACCGGATCGCCGCCCAGAAAGGAAAGATGCCGGGCTATAATCCCCATTAAATCTGCCCCGTTAGGACCGATCAGCATACCGGCAAGGAGAAGCGCGATTACCCCGGGAATTTTCCACTTCCGCAAAACCAGCGGAAACAAGGTCATCAACACCATGAAAAACAGAAATAAGAGCAAAAATGCTTCATTGTTCATAAAAAGGTTCTCCCCTTTTCATTTTCACTGCCGTTTCCATTCCGGAAACGGAACTGCATCATATCATTATTTTTTATCGGATTTGCCGTTAAACCAAGCATAATTGCCGCCTCGACATCCCCCATGGCCACCGCCTGTTCCAATAATTTTTTCGCCGTAACAGAATCTTTTTCAACCCCTTCGCCTTTTTCCAGAGCCACCGCAAAACAGCGCATTGCCTCCGCATCGCCAAGCATAGCCGCCTTTTTATACCAGTAAACCGCCCCGGAGGGATCTTTGGGCAGATATTCCCCCCGCTGATAAAACCGGGCCAGAAGTTTCTGCGCCCTCAATTCGCCGGACTTTGCCGCCGACATCACATAATCCAGACCGTCCTTTTCAGATTTTTCTCCGCCCCAGCCGTAAAGCAGACAGCGTCCAAACTGGTAAAGTCCAGCCGGACTGCCGGCTTTCGATGCCGTTTCAAAGTGCTTTCTCGCCTCCGGAAGATCCATTTTCACAAAATCTCCGGTCAGGTAATACTCCCCCATTTTTGCCACTGCTCCGGGATGACCAGCCGCCGCAGACCGGGAAAAATATTCAAAAGCCTTTTTTAAATCCGGTTCGGTACCGTCCCCATACTGATAGGCATAAGCAAGCTTCGCCATCCCCTCCGGATCTCCGGCTTCCGCCGAACGGAGCAGACACTTGAACATCATTTCCGGATTTCGCCGTCCGCCTTTTCCGGCATAATAAGCGTCAGCAAGTTTCCGCCAGGAACGACCGTCGGAAGCCGGAAGATTTTTCAGCAGAAATTCCATTGCTTTTGCTTCCCGCTCTAC
>CASECL010000141.1 GCA_949286445.1 uncultured bacterium
AAGATAGTGCATTTTTTTTATTCCGCAAATAAAAAATATCTTTTTTTTGAAAAAAAACTTGCTTTTTGCCGGAGTGAGGACAAATTAATTACCTGAAACCAAATCAAGGAACGGAAAAAACAGATGGAAAAATTTTTGAATATTTCCGGACGGAAACCGGTGTGCGCTATTTTCCTCAGCGGTTCCGGCAGTAACGCCGAAGTTCTGCTTAATGACTGGCAGGAAAACCGCGAATCAATCAGTTATGAGATCGGCGTGCTGGTAACCGACCGGCCGCGCACCTGCCGGGCCCCGGAGCTGGCAAGAAAATTCAACCTCCCGCTGGTGGCAGTGGATATTGCTGAATTTTACGCCGCAAACGGCGAAGACGCCATCGCATTGACCACCCCGAAACGCCGGGAACTCCGGGAACGCTGGACAGATCAGCTGCGCCGGGAATTAAAACCTTATCAGGTGGATTTCGTGCTTCTGGCAGGTTTCGTGCCGCTGACCAATATTACCAGGGATTATCCCTGTCTGAACGTTCACCCCGGCGACCTGACGATAGAGGACAGTTCCGGGCGGCGTATCCTTGCCGGGCTGCATTTCAAGCCGGTTGAAACGGCGATCGTCAAAGGTATGGAAATACTGCGCAGCAGTGTTATTATCGCCGGAACATATACCGGAAACGGTACCGGAGAGATGGATACCGGGCATGTGTTGGGGGTTTCCGCTCCGATGCACGTTCAGCTGAATGGCATTGAACTGGGAAAACTCCAGGAAATATATTGGAACCGCAAGGCAGGGGAAAAAGCCGAAGATGTGCTCCGGGCAATTGCCTGGCGGAATCTGGAGGATTTGAAACATGCCGGAGATCATGTGGTATTTCCGGCGGTAGCCAGAGATTTTGCCTCCGGGCGGTTCGGATATTCCGGTGACCGGCTTTATTTCCGTCTGGACGGCGGCTCTTTTGCCGAGGTAAAGACCGTGGAATATTTTCCTGACGGCAACCGGAAACCGTGGTTTCTGGAAAAATAAGTGTTATGAAATGCACGGCAAAACTGCGGCTGGCCGCGATGATGGCGGCGGAATGGCTGCATTTTGTTTTTTCTCCCCGGAAACGCAATACCGGAAATGCGCTTATTGTCCGGTGCGACCGGCTGGGAGATTTTGTAATTGAGCTGCCGTATCTGATTTCCCGGGCTAAAGGCCTGCGGGAAAAAAACTTCAGAGTAACGCTGCTGCTCGCCCCCGGAATGGCCGGACTGGCAAAGCATTTTCTGGATTTTGACGGGGTAATTGAACTGGATATGAAGCGTTTTATTGCCGACCGGGATTACCGGAGGGATAAAATTGCTGAAATCCGGGCCGGAAAATTTGAACTTCTTTTCAACAGCCGTATCGCAAGGGAATTTCTGGTGGACGATGCGGTGGCTCTTGCCGCCGGGGCGGAAAAAAGTTACGCGCTCTATTCCCCTGACCGGGGGGTGAACCGGAAACTGTTGTTTTTCAGCAACCGCTTTTACTCTGATATATTCCGTCTGCCGCCGGAGGTGGTTTCCGAAGATGGAATAGATGAATTTTTCCACCGGAACTCTTTTCCCGGGGCACCGGAGGCGTGCTGGATCGCTCAACCGGCGGAAAAGAAGAAAAATCAAGTGCTGGTTTTCCCAGGCGCAGGAGATCCGTTCCGTCAGTGGGGAAATGAAAAATTTGCCAGACTAAGCGGAAAAATAGCGGCGAAGCAGCCGGAATTGAAATTTCTGATCTGCGGAAGCCGGAGCGAAGACGAACTCTGCCGCGACTTGACACAACGTTGTCTTGAGGCCGGAGCCGCAGCGGAAAATTTTGCCGGGAAAACCGGCATGGAAGAATTGATCCGGCTTATCCGCCAGTCCCGCCTGGTTATCGGAAATGATTCCGGCTGCGTTCACCTGGCTGCCTATCTCGGCACTCCCGCTGTCGCCGCAGCCGGAGGCGGCCATTACGGCAGATTTGTCCCTTATTCAGACAACCGGCGTTTCCCCGGGGTTCTGCCGCCGCTCTACGCAATTTGCAAACTGGACTGCTTTAACTGCAACTGGGTCTGCCGGCATGAACCGGCATATTTCTGTGTGCGTGGCGTTACCGTGGAGGAGATGTTCCTACTTGTGGAAGATCAGATCACGGTATTTGACAAAGTAACCGATTCCGGAGAAGAACGTTACCGCCACAATACCGCAGAGGAAACACATCCATAAGTACCACTGCACCGTGTATTTGGTAGTCAGATCAAAAAATCCCAGCCATGCCAGTCCCGCCAAAGCCAGCATAATCATCTGAAGCGCAGTTTTGAGTTTGCCCCAGCGGTCAGCGGAAATCACCACCCCTGACTTTGCCGCCAGTGTCCGCAGACCGGTCACCATGAATTCACGGGACAGCACCGCCACCGCGATCCAGGCCGGCATAAGTTTGTATTCCACCGCCATAAGCATGGTAGCGGTAACAAAAACTTTATCCGCCAGCGGATCCATCAGCGCGCCGAAATCTGTAATCTGATTCCATTTCCGGGCCAGATACCCGTCCAGCAGGTCAGTCAATCCTGCCAGTATCGCCAGAATATAGGCAATGGAACGGATAATCAGAACATTATCCGGTATATCCATGCCGGGATAGGTCATGCGTCCGGCATTGGCTGCCAGAATCACAAAAATTAAAATCATACCGATACGGCTGATGGTAAGGATGTTTGGTAAATTCACTGCAATTCTCCCCAAAGTTGAAAACGATCGCCGTCAACGATCTTTACGTTATAAAATTCTCCGGCCTTCAATTTCTTTCCGGCCCTGATTACAATCCGGTTGTCAATTTCCGGGGCGTCCATGAAGGATCTGCCCACAGAAGTTTTTCCATCCACGCAGTCAATCAGCACCCGGTGAATTTTGCCGATTTCACTCTGCTGGCACTCCGCCATGATTTTTTCCTGCATTTTCATTATTTTTTTCACCCGTTTGCGAACCGTTTCCGCATCCGCCCGGTCCGGCATATCGGCGGCAGGAGTGCCCTTTTCCGGAGAATAAGCAAAAACCCCGGCGCGTTCAAAACGCTGTTCTTCAACAAAATCACAGAGTTCCTTAAATTCTTCCTCTCCCTCGCCCGGCAGTCCGGCAATAAAGGTGCTGCGCAAAACCAGACGGGGAATGTTTTTCCGCAGATCAGCCAACAGTTTTCTGGTGGCGGCGGAGGTGGTTTTACGCCCCATCCGGCGCAGAATATTGTCATTAATGTGCTGAAGCGGAATATCCAGATACGGCAGTGTCTTTGCGCTTCCCGCCAGATAATCAATGAGTTCTCCGGTGTAATGCGCCGGGTGGGTGTACAGGAGACGCATGACAAAATCGCCATCCAGTGTTTCCAGTTTTTTAAGCAGTGATGCCAGTGTGTCTCCGCTTTCCGGCCGGTCATGACCGTACGCAGTAACGTCCTGGGCAATTATCACCAGTTCGCGGACTCCGGAGGAGATCAGATTTTCCGCCTCTTTTATGACGGATTCAGACGGCCGGCTGCGCAATCCGCCCCGGATTGACGGTATGGCGCAGTAAGCACAGCGATTATTGCAGCCGTCAGCGATTTTCAAATAGGCAAAATGCGGCAATGTCAGCTGGAGACGGGGACTTTTGTGATCATAAATATATACCGGCAAAGCATTTGAACTTCTCTCCCCGCCGGACAGAATTTCCGAAAAACGCCCCACTTCATCCGGAGTGGTCCAAACATCAACATCCGGATAACGCTCCGCATAATCGCCGTTTTCCCGGTCATATTGGGAAAGGCACCCGGCAACCACCACTGCTCCGCCGGTACGTTTCTTCCACTTGAGTGCGGTTTTTATGGCATCTTCCGCCTCGCGGCGCGCCGCCGGAAGAAATGCGCAGGTATTTACCACATAGAGATCAGCGTATTCCGGCTCGAACTCCAGCTGCCAGCCGGCAGAAAGCAGGCTTCCGGCCAGAAGTTCAGTATCAACAAAATTTTTCGGACAGCCGAGGCTGACAAAATAAACACTTCCCGGCATAATCAGTCCCACTCCGGTATTTCAACTTTTTTCATATCTGAATAATCCGAATGGATCATTTTTTTCACCTTTTCGGCGCACCTTTCCGCTGCATCTCCGATTGTTTACCCCCCCTTGAATTATTCTAATATTAAAGTACTTTACCTGCACTCTCCGGCCGCTTGAAACATCCGCGCGGAATACTTTTCCAGCTCTTGAAAAATGTATTCGCCGCACAATTTCCCTGCCGGAGCGGTCAGCGTATTTTTTCTATCGCCAGACTTATGCCGTCCGGTGAACGGAAAACACTGCTGCCTGCCACCAGAACATCAGCTCCCGCCGCCTTGGCCAGCGGAGCGGTATTTTCATCAATGCCGCCGTCAATTTCCAACTTTACGTTCAAATTATTTTCGATGATAACTTTCTTGAGTTTTTCCAGTTTCGGCAGCACTTCCGGCATGAATTTCTGCCCGCCAAAGCCCGGTTCCACACTCATAATCAGGATCATCTCCAGTTTATCCAGGTATTTATACAGCAATTCCGCCGGGGTTTGCGGTTTTATAGACATCCCGGCAGTCGCTCCGCAATCATGAATTGCTTTGATGACCTCATCCGGATTATCTTCGCTTTCAAGATGAAAGGTAATATGATCCGCTCCGGCATCGCGGAATGCTTTCACATACCGCAACGGTTCTGAAATCATCAGATGCACATCAAACAACAACCCGTTTCCAGCCTTTTTCAACCCCTCAATCACCGGAATACCGAAAGATATATTCGGCACCATGTGTCCGTCCATCACATCCAGGTGCAGTATCTCCGCTCCCGCTTTGCGGATAGCGTCAAGTTCGCGTCCCAGCCGGGTGAAATCCGCCGCCAGAAGCGATGGTGCCACGAGAGCCTTTTCCTCCGGTGCCTGAAGTCGGGTAATATTTTTCAAATTGATCCGTCCTTTCCCTTGCAAAACTGAATTGGACAATTTACGGTTGATACATCACATAATATATTCCAAAAAGTGCGGTTTACAACCCCGTTTACCGGATAAAATGCCATGTACAGCCGGTTTTCTCTGAACCCGGGGCGCGCAACGCCGCAATTATCTCTTTTTTTTGAATTCCCGCGGCGGGATAAGATAGGTAATCGAGTCTTCGTAGGGATGTGAAATCCTGCGGCACAGCAGCCCGGCCGCGGATACTCCCACCCGGAATGGATCAATATGTATGGTACGGATTCCCGCTTTGCGGTACTCTGACGGCAAAGTACCGGTCATGACGCCCAGAAGCGTGGTAGAGTATTTGTGTCTGCTGAGATATTCTGCCGCTTTAAGCACCTGGGCATCGTGGGCCACGGCAAAGACGACCGTTTTTTCATCCGGGTTCCATCCCGGCATCATATCACCCGGGGCATTGGCATCAAACTGGACTATCCGGCAGTCAATGCCAGCATTGGAACAGAGATATTGAAAAAGGCTTGACCGGATATGCACATCTTCATTTGGTACCAGACGTTCCGGCACTGCGCAGATAACTTTCTCCGGGCGGATTTTTTTCACCTGCTCAAACGCCCATTTCGCGCAGGAGGAATTGTCCACCCCGACGCAATCCCCCCCGGCGGTATTGTGAGAAAAGGCGTAAACCTGTGGAAATATGCTTAACTGGGCAAGATTTTTTTTCATTTTTGCTGCCGGCAGGCGGCACCAGTCGGAACGCACAATCACCCCGGCTACCTGCCCCGGAGTGCGGAGCATTTCCGGCAGTGCCCCGTCTTTCTCCAGGCAGCAGGCGAACATATCAAAGTTATGCTCCATCAACTCTCTTTCCACTCCTGCCGCCAGCTGACGGAAAAGTTCGCTTCCCATTCCGGCAGGGGAAATATCCGGCAGCAGCAGAGCCGCTACTGCCTTTTTCTGACGCTGACGGTTTAAGGTGCGGAGTTTGTTACGGCGGGGGGAATAATTAAGTTCCCGCATTGCCGACTGGATCTTTGCCGCGCTTTCGGGTGACTGGAGCGGAGAATTATTCAAAGTTCTGGAGACCATGGCCTCGGATACGCCGGCCAGGCGGGCGACATCGGCTATGGTGGCTCTTTTTGATTTCATTGTTTACTACCCCGGGTTGTGATTTCCCGATAAGATAGCATCAGAGAAAAATAAATTCAACCCGGGCAATCTTTTTTTTAAAATATATTTTTGCAGGGGCTTGTAAAATATAAATTAAAGTGCTATAATACTTCAAATAACTTCATGTATAATTGCCGGAGGATTTCTTTTATGAGCTGTCGTGCCTGGGGTCGTATCGTCTTGAATTTCACAGTGTTTGCTTTGATGGGGATAATGTTTTTTCTACCCTCTGCCGTCACCGCTTCGGATGCCGTGGTGTCGGGAGTTGAGGCTAAATCGGAATTAAGACCGGAAAAGTGGACGGTCAACGGGAAAAATGTAAGCAAAGGAAAATTAACTCTGCCGCCGCTGCCGATGGCACTTTCCGATGCCGGAGTGGGGGAATTCAATGGCGAACTGTACGTCATCGGCGGCGTAAATCAGGATACCGGCAAACTCTCTGCGGAACTCTGGTCAATTCCGCTTGAAGATGAGCCGGGAAGAACGTGGAAGCGTCATCCGGATCTGCCTTATCCGGTGAAATCACCGCTGATACAGAGTTTTTATAATGAGATTGTCATAATCGGCGGCGTAAATGAAAAAGGCGAACTGCTCAATACCGTATATTCTTACAGCCCCATCCCGCGTGAGGGACATGAAAAAGCCGGATATATAAAACACGAAGACTGTCCGGAAAAAATTTCCGGCGAAATTGCTCCTGTGGTGCGTACCGGACAATCCCACCTGCTGACTGCGGTAGGGAAACAGCTGCTGCTTTTTCACAATCTTACCTCCCGCTGGCTGCCCTGCGGCATGCTGGACTGCGAAGTTCCGGGAGCATTTTTCCGCCCCGGCGATAATGAACGGGAATGGATACTTGACAATGGTAAAATTGCCCGCAAGGTATTCTTTGACAACAGCAATGAGCTGCTGCCGTTCTGGGATTATCTGGTTATCGGATTGTATTTTGTCGTCGTAGCTCTGGTAGGAATGTTTTTTGCCAAGCGTCAGAAGAACGCAAATGACTTTGCACTCGGCGGTCAGCGGATCAAGTGGTGGGCGGCCGGAATAAGCATGATGGCTTCCGGAGTAAGTGCGATATCCTTCATGGCAATCCCGGCGATGATTGCTTCCACCAGTCTGGTGTTTACCGCCGGAATTATTTTCATGCTGCCGGGCATGCTGGTGGCGGCGTATGTGACCTACCCGCTTTTCCGCCGTCTCAATATTACCAGTACCTTTGAATATCTGGAAAACCGTTACGGGCTCATACTGCGTCTGGCAGGAAGTTTTCTGGCGATAAGTTTCCAGATTTTTGCCCGTATGAGTGTAGTTATTCTGCTGCCGGCGATAGCGGTTTCCGCGATGACCGGTATTTCGGTGGGAGTGTGTGTATTGCTGATCGGCGGGGTGACCACGCTGTATTCTTCCGCGGGGGGATTTGAGGCGGTTATCTGGACGGACGTGGTACAGGGAATACTCATTATTGTGGGATTTATTGCGGTTGGGGTTATTGCTTACTTCAATGTTCCCGGCGGGATTGACGGCATTATGGAAGCCGGCAGAGCGGGGGATAAATTTGTTCTTTTTATGACCGGATTTGATTTTTCTCTTCCGGTAGTATGGATAAGTATTATCGGCATGGTGCTGGGATGGATGACGTTTGCCAGTGACCAGACGATTGCCCAGCGGATCAGCTGCACTCCGCTTAAAGATGTGCGCAAACTTTCCTACATTTATACTATTCTCGGTGTGCTGGTGGCATTGATGAGTGGTGCGATCGGTGTGATGCTGTTTGCCTATTTCCGGAGTTCGCCGGAGATGCTGGACCCGGTGATGGTAAACGATAATATGGTGCCGATCTTTATATTGAAAAGGGTTCCGGTAGGTATAACCGGTATTATTATTGCCACGCTGTTTGCGGCTTCCATGTCCACGATTTCAACCAGTGTGAACACTGCCGCAGTGCTGTTCGGCGAAGATTTCATCAAACGTTTCTGCAAAAAACTTACTTCAAAGCAGGAACTCTATTTCATGCAGGGTATGTCACTGTTTTCCGGACTTTTCGGTACGGCGATGGCCTATTATCTGATTTCCGCCAAAACTCCGGCTATTCAGCAGTTGAATGTGGAACTTGGTGCCCTGTTCGGCGGCGGTTTTGCCGGTGTTTTTGCCCTGGGTATGTTCACCCGGCGCACTCATGAACTTGGCGCGATTATCGGAATTATTGCCGGAGCGGTGGTGCCGCTTTTGCTGAAGTTCTATCTTGTCGGGGTGCTGCACTGGTCGGTGTGGGGAATTGTAAGCACGCTTTCCTGCATGGTGATTGGTTATCTGGCCAGTCTGATTATTCCGTGGAAACATCGTGATCTGCGGGGACTGACCATTTTCGACCAGATTCCGGACAAAGGAGAACAGCCGGCGCAGTAATTGCAGAAGATTGCGCCGGATTTCCCGCGGGGAGGGGGGGAGAGCCCCGGCGCGGCAGAGGGGAAAGACCTCTCGGCGCGGTATGTTGGAGCAGTACAAGTTATGGTAATTGAAAGTTCCTTTGCTGTCACTCCTCTTTATGATTGCGTGAAAACAGAATAGGCCGGGAGCGGAAAATATGTCCAATCGGGGATGTTTTTCCGCCTCTGATTTTTTTGTTTCAGGGTAAAATAAAAGTACGCCGTTCATCAGCCGGAGATATGCAATCGGGCGTTTGAACGGCGTAATACTTTTATTTTCCAGTATTTACCCGGGCCTTTTTACTCAAATTCCGGCCGCTGTTTCCGGCGGCGGTGATTTGTGATTTTGGAGTGACAGAGTAAATTCAGTAATACCGGAAGTTTATTTCTGATCTTTCTGTTAAAGCATCAGCTCCTTATCTTGGAATCATTTTTAAATAGACAAACACTGCCGCAATGGCAAGTATGACACAAAGCCCGTAACAGAAGATAATCTCACCGTGTTTCTTTATGAAGTCTTTCATCTTTGGGTCTCCTGTGTGTTTGTTTTTTCCAAATGGAAAAGTTGTTTTCTACCCGTTTCTCATTACCGGCGGCGGCGGAAAATCCTGAATGTATTTACTGCCGCGGCCGGAATTTCAGCTGTTCCCCCGGCGGATACCGTTTGCGCCGGAGGCAGTCAGCTCCCGCCGCCGGAATAACTTTTTACCGGCGGCGGTGCCTGCAGATTAAGAGTATGCCGGCTGGCATCAGCCTCAGAGTCCGCCGCAGAGTTTCAGCAGCACACCGGCGGCTACGGCGGAACCGATTACACCGGAGACATTGGGACCCATGGCGTGCATGAGCAGGTAATTATTGCGGTCATATTCCAGACCGACTTTATTGGAGACCCGCGCCGCCATCGGCACGGCGGAAACACCGGCGGAACCGATCAGCGGATTGATTTTTTCCTTGCAGAAGACGTTCATCAGCCTGGCGAAGAGCACTCCGCCGGCGGTAGCCAGGCAGAACGCCACACAGCCGAGGAAAAGAATACCCAGTGTCTGCGCACTGAGGAACTGATCCGCCGCCAGCTTGGAACCGACCGCAATACCCAGAAAGATGGTAACAATGTTGATCAAAGCATTCTGAGCCGTCTGATTAAGCCGTTCCACCACGCCGCATTCACGCATCAGATTGCCGAACATCAACATGCCGATAAGCGGTGCGGCATCCGGAAGCAGGCAGAGGCAGAGCAAAGTTATGGAAATCGGGAAAATAATTTTCTCGATTTTTGATACCGGACGAAGCTGTTTCATTTTTATCCGGCGTTCTTTTTCGGTGGTGCAGAGCTTCATGATCGGAGGCTGGATAATGGGTACCAATGCCATGTAACTGTATGCCGCCACCGCCACGGCCCCCAACAGGGAGGGGGAAAGCCGGGTGCAGAGAAAGATGGAAGTCGGGCCGTCAGCTCCGCCGATAATACCGATTGAAGCGGCATCTTTCATGCCGAATTCCAGTCCGGGGATCAGATTGAGCAGCAAAGCTCCCAGCAGTGCGCCGAAAATACCGATCTGTGCCGCACCGCCGAGCAGAGCGGTTTTGGGGTTGGCAATCAGCGGTCCGAAGTCAGTCATTGCGCCGACACCCATGAAAATAAGCAGGGGAAAGACACCGCTTTCAATACCTACCTGATAAATATGATACTGCAGTCCGCCGGGACCGCTGATTCCGGCCAGCGGAATATTGGCCAGCAGTGCGCCGAACCCGATGGGAAGCAGCAGCAGCGGTTCAAAATCTTTTACAATGGCAAGATAAATAAGCACCAGTGCCACCGCTACCATAATGAGGTGTCCGATACCCAGCATCCAGGTTTTGGGGAAATTGGCAATGCTCTGGGCATACATATCGTAAATGCCGGTACTTTCCCAGAGGCCTTTCATTGCTTCGCCCCAGCCGGGGAGGGGTTTTTCGGTATTGCCCTCGGAAAGAGAGTTGTGGAAAAATCCGGCAGGGCAGAATTCCGCCACCACCATTCCGGGGTCAATCTGCGAAGCCGGACGCAACCCCTGACGGGTCTGCATACAGAGCATGGATTGAGCGATATTGAGTTTTCCTTTGGTGCGGCCTTCCGGCTTGAAAGACATCAGTTCGCTGCCCTGGCTGATCTGCAGACCGGGTGAAAAACTCAGAGAATAGACAGTGGCAGGTTTGTTCCAGGTGTAAACCAGGTAAATTTTGCCGTAATCACGGTGGTTCCGGGGCAGATTTTTCACCTGAAAGCAGGCGAAAGTTTCATCCGGCGCAGAGAAAAACGGCACCGTTTCCACGTTTCCGGCTCCGAAGCGGGCCTTTAATTCATCCAGAGTGGCCGGGATCGGAGTCTGTTCCGGAAGTTTTACTTTGGTATCGGATATGCCGGCGGAAAGACTCAGCGTGAACACCGCCGCCAGCAGGGTAAATAACGTTTTCATCATTTTAATCATTTATTTTCCTCCAGAGAAAGAATGAGTTGATCAGCGGCGACCACTTCTTTGACCGCGACAAAGACTTCACGGACGGTTCCGGCATATTCTGAACGTATTTCCGTTTCCATTTTCATTGCCTCGATAACCGCCACCGTGTCGCCGGCGGCAATGGTATCTCCGGGGTGGACTGACAGTTTGACAATAGTTCCCGGGAGCGGAGAGCGGATCTCCTGCAGTGCTCCGTTTCCGGACTGGACTGCCGTTCCGGCATTGGCGGCCGGGGCTGCGGCCGGAGCGGTGTTTTCACCGCCCTGATGAACTGAAACGCTGACATTGCGTCCGTTCACCGGGATGCTGAATACAGAGGAAGAGGGGTTCTGGCGGAAGAGCTTCACCGCGGCCACCGCGGCATTGGCTGCATCATTATCAGAGAGTGCGGCGGGTTTGCCGTTGTTTCTGCCGGGTTTCTTCTCCGGTTCCGGCTCAAGAAATCCGGCGTAAGGTTTGAGCAGTTTAGCGGTCAGGTTCATTATCTGGATCATGATGATCAGAAAGAGATAAACCATCCCCATACCGAGGATCATGGCTTTGACGCCGTCCCAAAAAAGCTGAATATTCATTTATATTAAAAGGGGTTGTATATTTTATTAAGGTTGACTGCTGCTCCGGATACACTTCCAGTGTGCTTTCCGGCTGGAAAGAGCGGGAAGAAAAACACAAGCCTCCTGCACGGAGCAGGACAAACGGGAGGCTTGAGACGCATTCCGGCGTCTTGATTATCAGGATATCAGGCAGGATTGCCGCGGAATAACTCCGTAATGCAGACTTTTTTGCATAGTTTCAGCGATGGAGTTTTCCTGCAGTAAAACAGTTTTATGCCTTTATCCGGTTCAGGGGAGGCGCGGTCCGGCACGCACCGCAAGGGACGATCCCAGAAAGAATTGGTAAAATCCGTTCGGATTGGAAGTCTGTTTTCTGCGGGAATAAAAAGATACCGGAAGCAGAATTGAATTCATCGCTCCGCAGGCATGCGCTCCGGAGGATTTGAATACATTTCCGGGTGAATATCTGCCGCCGCGTCCGGCATTGCGCATTTGCGGGCCGGACTGGGAACGCATGGCAGAGCGGTCAACTGTATTTTCACTGCCGGACATAATTGCCGGGCTGTCCCAGGCAATGACTGCGGCGGCATTGAGCGCGGCTTCAGAACTTCCGGTGCCCGCAGCATTCGCTTTATCAGATGGTGCGGCGAAAAAAAAGGCAATACCGAGAAAGAACAGAAATATTGATTTCCATCCTTTGAAAACAGAATTGTTATTCCAATTTAATTTCATTTGGATATTGCCTGAATTTATCTGCCTTATTATAAGCTCTCAGCCGTAATTCCGCAGGCATTGTTAAATGATCCGGCGTATTCCCGGTTTCAGCGGAGTATGATGTAACGCCGCCGGGGATGCCGGATGCAGTGACCGTGCTGAAAACGGCTTCTGATGTACCGGTTATTCTAATATAATATACTGCCGTAACGCAGTATTTTCAAGAAATATTTGCCCCGGATACCGCAATTAAGCTCTTTTTTTATCTTGTGAGATATTGTGGAACGTACCGGAGGGGAAATCATTTTTTCCGGTTTGTGTCCGTCAGGAGAAAAGGGGAGCGTTTTATCAGAAAACGGCAATATTATTACATTGGTTATATAAAAGCCGGAGGCGGAAAAGTCTTCTATCTCCGGAAAAAATCGATACGGAATTAGGTTTTTGCATTGCCGTAATCTTTTACTGGAAAAAATAGAGGCGCGGCCGATGAAAATTCCGGCGGCGGCAGAAAAAATTTGAACAGATAAAAAATTGGCAGATTGCATTTGCCAAAATAATATCCTATGCTATATTACATTGGTTATAGAGAGAAGTGAGGAGAAGAAATATATTTTTCTTTTCTGCGGCAATGTTGTTAAATTGCAATGTAATGCTATATTGTTTGAAAAACAGGAAAACCAGGGAGTGAGAAATGCCGGAAAAACAATCCATCTCCAGTATTTTCCGCCGTATCCGGGCGGGGAGTAACCTTTGTCTCAACAGAAAGATGACAGCTGTACTGGCAAAGAAAGTTTCATTTGCCGGGCTGTTTGCGGTTATGGCCGGTTTCACCCCGCTCTGCGGCGGGGAAGCGGCAAAACTTTTCAACGCGCCGCCCCGGGATGCCAAATTGCAGGTCTGGTATCATTGGGCGGGTTCTTATGTGACCAAACCCGGCATTACCGCTGACATAGAAGCGATGAAAAAGGCCGGTATCGGTGCGGTTCACTGTTTTATTGTCAGTCAGGCCTGGCTTCCGGCGGGTGAAAAACCTTTTTCGCCGGAGTGGTTTGAACTGATCCGCCATCTGGCAGCTGAAGCTGATAAAAACGGTCTTGAACTGGGATTTCATAATTGCGGCGGCTGGAGCAGTTCCGGCGGTCCGTGGGTGAAGCCGGAAAATGCGATGAAAATGCTGACTTTTTCAGAGCTGAGGATTGCTGATGATAAAGCAACACATCTGTTGCCGGAACCGAATGTGAATGGCGGGTTTTACCGTGATGTGGCAGTGGTGGCGTTTCCGGTTTCCCCGGAGATAAAACTGGCGGAGAGCCGGATAAACGGCAGTGAAGTTGCGGGCGGTGCGGGTAAATTACTGGACAACGCCAAAGATAAAGCGGTTGTGGAGGTTGCCTTTGAGCGGCCGCTTGCCCCGTCGGATTCACTGCGGCTGAATTTTCAGGGCCGCTCAATACAGCTTGAACTTAATCTGGAAATTTCGGAAAACGGCAGAGATTAC